>DDAT01000012.1:15197-167185 GCA_002332985.1 Acinetobacter lwoffii
TTTGGTCAGGTAGTCGTCGGCACCGGCATTCAGGGCCTGAACACACTGATCGGTCCGCAGCCGTGCCGTCAATACCAGTACCGGGAGATCAATCTGGTCGCGTCGCCAGCTGTGCAGCAAATCCAGGCCATCCTGATCCGGCAGGCCTAAATCCAGTAAACATAAATCGACTGCACTATGCCGGATAAAATAATCCGCAGCACGTGCGTGACTGACATGCTCCACTGAAATATTCAGATAGTTCAGAGCAGCACAAATGCTCTGTGCGATATAGGGATCATCCTCAACCAATACAATAAACATAGAACATCCTGATCAAACTACCATTATTTTATAAATGATTTGGGCTGTTAATGTTGCCTTAATTTTAGTTTTTCAATAATGCAGTCCTAACAGGAGGAGATCAGCTGGATGTTGAAGTGGATATTGGGTGCCGTGATCGGCGGTGGAATCATGACGGGAGCTGCACATGCAGATTTTTTACCACCGGATCAGGCTTTTCAGTTTCAGGTGGTTTCTACAAGCCAGACTCAGGCAGAGCTTAGCTGGAAAATCGCAGAGGGTTATTATCTGTATCATGACCAGCTTAAAGTGTCTCATCAGCAGACCCCAGTCAAGTTGGCATTGCCCAAACCCGAAGACAAAGATGACCCCAATTTCGGTTTGACCCAGGTGCATTATGGGCAAGTCAAAACCAATCTGAATGTCCAGCCCAACCAGCAGTTTGTGGTGCAGTGGCAGGGCTGTGCAGAAAGCGGTTTATGTTATCCGGTGCAACGCACCACAGTAACAACTGATGCAGATGGTTTATTTTCAGCGCAAAACTTGAGCAAGCCTCAAAAGCTGCTGGCCAGCACTACACAGCCAGAAGTAAACGAACAGATTCTGACCGCTCAGAAAGATGAGCTCCAAGCTATAGAGCAAACTCCAAGTACAGATCAAGCACTGACCGAAGAAAAGGTAGAGGAAATGCAAGTTACTGCAGTTTCCGAACCTGTCGTTCAGCCTGAGATGGAATTAACAGAGAAAAACGACTCACTCATTGCAGAACCTAAAAATCAAACTTCGTCAGCAGGCATGAATAGCCAGTGGAACAATGACCAGTATTTTTTAAGTTTGCTGTCGGAACAAGGTCTGTTGATTAATGCCCTGATTTTTCTCGGGCTTGGCATTCTGCTGGCATTTTTACCATGTTCTTTACCTTTAATTCCAATTTTAACAGGAATTCTGGTCCAGCAGCACCGAGGCTACCGTGCTGCGCTGATTGCGCTGGTCTTTGTTTTGGGTATGGCACTGGTCTATGCGGTCATGGGACTTGCTGTGGCACAGCTCGGTTACAGTTTTCAGCGCTGGTTTCAAAGTCCGGTATTCATCAGTATTTTCAGCATTCTGTTTATTTTGTTCGCACTTAATCTGTTTGGAGCATTTCAGCTGTCCTTACCCCAAGGCATGTTACAGCGTCTGGATCAATGGCAGCAAAAGCAGAAGGGTGGCACGCTGATTGGTGCTGGTCTCATGGGCGTGATCGCCGCACTGATTGTCGGGCCATGTATGAGTGCACCGTTGGCCGGTGCCTTAATCTATGTGTCTCAGCTTAATCAACCGATGCTGGGCGCCAGTTATCTGTTTGTCTTAGGCCTTGGGCTGGGCTTGCCGCTATTTATTGCTGCCGTATTTGGGTCCCATCTTTTACCCAAACCTGGCATATGGATGGATCGCCTGAAGTTTAGTTTTGGCTTTGTCATGCTGGCGCTGGCCTTGTATTTCGCCCGTCCACTATTGCCCGGCATTTTATACCTGAGCCTTTTGGGTGTGGTACTAATCACCTGTTCAGGCTACTTCTTGTTCAAGATGCTGCCTCATGTGCATCGGTCTGTAGCGAAAATAGGCCTGATGCTGCTCAGTGGTTTACTGGTCTATGCAGGAGGCATGCAGCTCTATCATGTCTGGAGTCAGGTACAGGTGGCCCATGTAGAATCACGGCTTGAATGGCAGAGAGTCAGTACAGCCGCAGAATTGCAACAGGTTTTAGCCAAACATCCTGCACAGCCGGTTGTAATTGATGTCTATGCAGACTGGTGTGTGGCCTGTCAACCGATCGAAAAGGAAGTGATTCCACGTAGTGATGTCCAGACAGCTTTACAAAATGTGGTTCGTATCAAATTAGACCTGACCCACTATCATCCAAGTCAGGATGAGCTGCTAAAAGAATGGCAAATCCTCGGACCACCCACCTTCATATTTCTAAATGCAGCGCATCAGGAACAGCGCGAGTTGCGTTTAACCGGAAGCTTTAGCGCGACACATTTGCTCGGTAAATTGCAGCAACTGCAAGGGGAACAACCATGATGATTTCCAGTGATGCATTGCATCTGGGACCTTTGATGTTGCCCTGGACACTCATAATTGTTGCTACTGGCTTGATGCTGTTATCTGCCGTCCTGTTTGGATTAGCCAGAAAGTATTCATGGTCTAAACAGCAGCTTGGACAAAGTCAGGATGTACTCTGGAGCAGTTTTTTGCTGGGGATGCTGGGTGCACGTCTTGTTTTCGTCCTGCTCAATGCCGAGCTGTATTTTGCAGCACCCATCGACATACTGAAAATCCAGGATAAGGGTTTTCATTTATGGGGAGGGGTGCTGATTGGTGCTTTGTGGTATCTCATTCGCAACAGACAGTTGCAGATCCGATTCAAAGCCATCTTGTTGATCATCTTTATACTTTGGATCGGGCTTGGGCTCGCATTTAAATCCAGTCTAAAAACTGAAGTGGCGTTTCCTGATCTAGTCTTTGCTGGATTAGAACAGGAGCGTCTGGGTACAGACAAGATTTCACTCAGCCAATTCATTGGCCAGCCCACGGTAATTAATATGTGGGCGAGCTGGTGTCCGCCGTGTCACCGCGAAATGCCGGTGTTGGCAAAGGCTGCCAAGCAGCATCCTCAAGTGAATTTTGTCATGCTCAATCAGGGTGAGGAGGTAGCGACCGTAAATGCCTATTTAAGAAAACATCAGTTTCAATTTAAACATGTCCTGCTGGACCCATATGGTGAACTACCCCAGCAGCTGAATAGTTTTGGCCTGCCAACGACGCTGTTTTTTAATGCTCAAGGCCAGCTGGTCGAGCGGCATATGGGGGAACTCAGTCCGGCCATGTTGCAGCAATATTTAAATAGAATTTCAGATCAACCTTAAAAAACGGAAGGACTCAGTATGAACAAAATTTACCAGGTGCTTGGTGCAGGCATGTTCCTGATCATGAGCATGCACACGCAGGCAAATATAAAACAGAACATTGAAAAACAGGGCTTTGTGTTTGTAAAACAGATTCCGGCACCGCAAGGAATGACCGGCTGGGTAGGGCATGAAGACCAGTATTCCAATACGGTATTTATCTCCAACGATGACAAATATTATATCAAGGGCGAACTGTTTGATGCGCAAGGGAAAAGCCTGTCCAATGAGCAGATTGAAAAGCATATGAAAAAAGCGGTATTGGACGATGTCTGGAAAACCCTGGAAAAATCGACCTGGATCCAGGATGGAAAGCCAGATGCACCACGGGTGGTCTATGTGTTTTCCGATCCGAATTGCCCATATTGCTATAAATTCTGGCAAGCAGCTCGGCCTTGGGTCGAATCAGGCAAGGTACAACTGCGTCATATTCAGGTCGGTGTGATCCGTGAAGAAAGCCGTGGCCAGGTGGCCACATTGTTAATGTCGAAAAATCCAGCAGCAGTTTTTAATGATATAAACAAGAATAAAGGCAAAAAGCAGCTCAAGAAAATGGAAAAGATTCCTGCCGAAATTGCTGCAAAAATTGATGCCAACCAGGCCCTAATGGGGAAATACGGCTTTTTCTCCACACCGTCGATGGCCTGGAAAAACAATCAGGGTGAATTTAAATCGACTCAAGGCCTGGCGATGGACTTCAAGGAAATTTTTGAACAATAAGATTGGATGAGATATGTCAACTTTGGATCATCCACGGGTACTGTTTGCTTTGGAATGAACCGCTCTGGCATGGAACCGGAGTGGTCTGGCATTAATTGCATTGGGTTTTGTGATTGAAAAATCCAACCTGTTAGTACAACTGGTCGATCATGAACATTATGCATAAAAAATAGCCTATGCACAGTGGATGGGAATTATGGTGATTGTATTCGGTTTGTTGGTCAATATCGCCTCGATCCTGCAATATCGACGGGGGATGGCATCACTGCGATCGCCGGAATTTATTGAAGGTTATTCTTTTTGGTTGCATTAAGAGGAGGGCTAGGCGCAATACAGCTCGTACAGTTTTTGCATCAGGCTCAAGACCTTGGGATCACTCAGACGATAGAAAATCTGTTTACCCTCACGTCGGGTGCTGACCATGTCGGCCTTACGTAGCACAGTCAGTTGTTGTGAAAGTGTAGGTTGATGAATGTCAGTGGATTCTTCAATTTCCTGAACATTCATTTCCCCGTCGACCAGAACACATAAGATTTTCAGACGATCAGGATTGGCTAAAACTTTTAGGCATTGGCTGACGAAATCGACTTGAGAAAAATCAATTTTGGCATTTTCAGCAATCATATCCATAAATGTCCTCACAACTTTTGATGTAGCCCGTGCAGTTTACATAATTTACCATAAAACTGCTTGATTAATATTTTTTATTATATAATATAAAAAAGTATATTGTATAGGGATTAATTCATCATGCATGACTTCCTCATCGCATTTATTGGCGGCTTAATGCTCGGGCTTTCTGTAGTTGGCTATCTTTACGTCAATGGCCGTATTGCAGGGATCAGTGGTTTGATTGGGCAAGTCTTAAACTCAAAAACCATGTTTAAAACACCTGCAATCTGGTTTTTATTAGGCTTAGTCCTCACACCGTTTATTTATGGTCTGTTTGTACAACCTGAAATCGAATTGAATGCTAGCCCACTGATGATGATTGTGGCAGGTCTGCTGGTGGGCTTTGGGACACGTCTGGGTTCGGGCTGTACCAGTGGTCACGGAATTTGTGGCATCAGTCGCCTGTCTAAGCGTTCTATCATCGCGACCATGACTTTCATGTTTGCAGGTTTTGTCGCTGTTTATATTATCCGTCATATCACAGGAGCATTCTAAAATGAAAAATGTGTTTGCCTTTTTATTTGGTGCGCTGTTCTCTGTGGGATTGATGGTATCGGGCATGTCCAATCCGGAAAAAGTACTCGATTTCCTGGATCTGTTTGGCGACTGGGATGCCAGTCTGGCCTTTGTCATGATGGGCGCGATTGCGGTGGCCTTTATTCCCTTCCAGAAAGCATTACGTACGGCGCAACCAAAAACAGTATTTAATGAACCTATTGATTTACCTAAAAATAATCAGATAGATAAAAAACTGATCACGGGTGCGGTTTTATTTGGTGCAGGTTGGGGCATTGCAGGCATCTGTCCGGCACCAAGTTTCACCTTGATCGGTTTGGGCCACTATCAAGTGCTCTATTTTATTGTAGCAATGCTGGTGGGTGTATGGATTCACCGTAAATGGTCAGGAGCTTAACGATGTCAAACTTACCTATAGTAAAAGATTTTTTTCACGAAGATACCAATACCTTCAGTTATGTTGTACGTGATCCTGCGACCAAAGCCTGCGCCATTATTGATAGCGTTTTGGATTATGATCCGGCATCAGCAAGTACATCCACTATTCATGCCGATAAAATTATTGCCTATATTAAAGAGCAGGGTTTAACGGTCGAGTGGATTCTCGAAACCCATGTCCATGCTGACCATTTAACTGCAGCACAATATCTCAAAGCTGAGTTAGGTGGCAAGATCGCCATGAGCCAGAAAATTGGTATTGTTCAGGAAACTTTTGGCGCGATTTATCATCTGGATATTAAACAATGGAATGCTCAGCAGCTCTTTGATTATTTATTTAAAGATCATGAGTCGTTCCAAATCGGAACCTTGAAGGCTTATAACATTCCAACACCGGGACATACGCCTGCTTGTCTGAGTTATGTGATTGGTGATGCGGTTTTTGTGGGTGATACCCTGTTTATGCCAGATTATGGTACAGCACGTTGTGACTTCCCGCGAGGCAGCGCAGAACAGCTTTATGATTCGGTACAAAGCCTGTTTCAGTTGCCAGAAGATACGCGGGTCTTTTTATGTCATGACTATTTGCCTGAAACACGTGAATCCTATGTGTGTGAATCTGATATACAGACACAAAAGACACAGAATATTCATATTCATCAGGGAATCAGTAAAGCTGAATTTGCTCAGATGCGCAACCAGCGGGATTCAGGACTCAATATGCCTAAGCTGATTCTACCGGCAATTCAGATCAATATGAAAGCAGGGCAGTTTCCTGAGCCTGAAGCCAATGGTGTTTCTTACCTCAAGCTTCCTCTTAACTACTTCAAATAAGCTTGTGTCGTGATTCAACAAAAAGTTCAACTTTTATTGAATCATTTTTGTGGATAAGGGAGAGAGCGATGTGGGCATTAATACTGGAAGGATTGGCGATTGGTGGCTTGCTGGGTCTAACCGGTGCTGGTGGCGGAATTCTGGCTGTACCGGCACTGATGGCGAGTCAGGGTTGGACTGTGGCACAGGCTGCACCGGTAGGTTTGTTGGCAGTCACGCTGTCGGCCTTGGTCGGAACGTTCGAGGGTTTATTCAAGCGTATTGTGCGTTATCGCGCTGCGCTCTGGATCGCACTGATCAGTATTCCTACAGCGCGTTATGGCGTGCATCTGGCCGATATCGTTTCTCCGGTCTGGCTGACGCTGGCTTTCAGTCTGGTCATGCTGATCGTGGCTTATCGAATCTTCTTTAATAAAGTGACCGATCATGGCAATGCACCGTGCAAGGTCAATCAATCGACCGGTCGTCTGATCTGGAATGTCAAAACGGCCTCTTTCCTGGCAGGTATTGGTGTTGTGGCAGGTTTATTAACCGGTCTGCTTGGCGTGGGTGGGGGTTTTGTCATTGTTCCAGCCCTGCGTAAATTCACCGACCTTGATATGCGCAGTATCGTTGCGACTTCCCTGATGATTATTTTCCTGATTGGTGGGGTCAGTATTTCTGCACACGTGCTGGATGGCTTTCAATATCCTGTTTCGGTTACGCTGACCTTTGTCCTGGCCTGTATTGTCGGGATGTTAATTGGACGCAGTCTGATGCAGCGGATTGACAGTAACAAGGTACAGAAAATATTTGCCACTACCGTGGTTGGGGTGGCGATGTATTTAATCTATTCAGCGCTCATGGGCTAAAACAGCCGGTTGGGAACTTTAACTCAAGCGCTTTTAATCGACCTGAGCATCGTTTATACAAAATATAATTTTAATAGCCGAGGAAGAATGAAAATGATGAAAACTGCAGAGCAATTGATTCTGAATGCGAAAAGCCAGATTCAGGAAGTAAGTGTAGCTGAACTGTTTGAAGCGATGCAAAACCATAAAACCATTCTGATTGATGTTCGGGAACCGGATGAGTTTCAGGCGGCAGCCATAGACCGGGCGGTGAATTATCCGCGTGGTGTTTTGGAAATGAGAATTCACCAGCATCCTTTAGCCAGTCATCATTGCGATACCCAGCAGGCACTGGAACACCTTAAAGATCAGCCGATCTATTTGATCTGTGGTACGGGTGGACGTTCCGCATTGGCAACCGATACCTTACAAAACATGGGTTTTACCCAGGTCAAGTCAGTTCAGGGTGGTTATCAGGCCTGGCTAGAGCAGGGCTATCCGGTAGAAAAATAAGCCGTTGAATAGGTGAACAACCGTATTGTTGAATGTGAGAAGCAGTGATGAAATACAAAGAATTAACCCAGAACATTTCAGGCAGTTTAAGAACCTTAACTCAAGATTCACCTGATTTAATGAAAAGTTTCAATCAGTTGTCCCAGACCGCAATGCGTGATGGTGTGATTGATCCTAAAACCAAGGAGCTGATTGCCTTGGCGATTGGTGTCGCATCACGTTGTGATGGTTGTATCGGCTTTCATGTCAGAACCCTGGTCAAAATGGGCATGACCCTGCAGGAGCTGGAGGAAGTTCTGGGCGTTGCGGTATATATGGGCGGTGGACCTTCATTGATGTATGCCGCAAATGCACTGGATGCCTTTAAAGAATTTTCCGGCTGATTGGATAGTCAAGTAAATGGAGGGATGAAATGAGTCAGCACTGGAATGAATTGTATGCCCAGACGCAGGACCTGTACGGCACAGCAGCAAACCTGTTTATCCAGGAGGTTACGGAAAAAATCCGGATAGAAGGTAAAACACTGGCAATTGCTGAAGGAGAAGGAAGGAATATCCTGTACCTGGCTGAGCAGGCAAGACAGCATAATTATTCTTTTTCGGCAGAAGTCTGGGATTATTCCGATGTTGCCTTGAAGCATCTGTCTAGCAAGGCCGAAGCCACAGGGATAAAGCTCGAACTCAAAAATGTGGATTTAACAGCAGCGAAATGGCCGTCCGAGCGTTATCAAAACGTGATTTGTGTATTTGGTCATTTCGATACACAAACGCAAAAACAGATTTTAGCAGGCATAAGAGAATCTTTGCTAAACGGTGGATGGTTTATCGGTGAGCTGTATTCCAAGGAGCAGATCAACTACCAAACCGGGGGGCCTAAAAATATCGAATATTTATACGATCCTCGATCCATTCTGGACGTATTTGGGCAGGACCATCTCCATCATTTTTATGTGGGCGAACAAGAAAGGCATGAGGGAAAATTACATTGTGGTAAATGCCATGTTATTCAATTTGCGATACAAGTGAGGAAGTAGAGAATAAGTGAATTGTTAAATGTGAGAGGGCGTTCAAAAATTCTGTGTCAGCCAAATTGGCTAGAGTTTAATTATTATATCATCGAGCCTACCTTCAAGGCCCACAATACAGCAGTGGAGACTGGCAAAGATTCTGTCAGAAGCATAATTTGGTTCTGAGTATGAGTCGCAGAGGCAACTGTTGGGATAATGCTGTTGCTGAATCCTTTTATAGTAGTTTAAAGAAGGAAAGAATTAAAAAGAGGATTTATAAAACATGAGAAATGGCCCGTGCGGATGTGTTTGATTATATCGAGATATTTTACCATCGGTAGGCGTCATTCGCATCTCGATGGAATGAGTCCAGAAGCATTTGAGATAGCTTCAAAATGAAGCTACTTCATGTCTAGGATACTGGGAACAGTCCAAGCTATAGGATTACCCACAGTTTATTGTTCTAATTGATAATATCGTACAAGCTGATCTTTTATTTTAAATCCCTAAAACCACCTGATACGGTTTAAAACCCTCTAATACAGCCTCGGAAACTAATTGAATAAAAGCTTCAGTTTTCCCATAAGCCATCCACTGATCAAGCGCTTCATAGTAAGCTAAGCGATTTTCTACAGTAATCACACAAGGTGGATAACCAGCTTTAAGTAATTCTAGGTTCATTAAAAGACGTGATGTGCGACCATTGCCATCAATGAATGGATGAATGCCAACAAAATCAGCATGTACTTTGGCTGCACGTTCAATTGGATGGAGTTTATGTGCGTCGCTGTTATACCAATCGATCAGTTGAGCCATCTTGTCATTTAATAATGTGTAATCAGGCGGGGTAGACGTAGCACCGGATATCAGGACATTTTGCTGACGATAACGTCCAGCATTATCATCATCAATATTCTTTAAGATAAGCTGATGGATATTACGAATTTGCCATTCAGAAAAAGGCTCCTCTTTCCGAATGATATCTTCAACATAGTAAATTGCATTTCTATGGTTGATCGCTTCGAAGTGTTCTCTTAATGCCTTTCCACCAACAGTAATACCTTCCAGTACTACTTTTGTTTCTAGTAGGGTAAGTGTATTACCTTCAATTGCATTCGAATGATAGGTCCAACGGACAATAAGATCTTCTTGTAAGTTTTTGACAATTGACGGAGAGAGAGGGCGATGTTGATCTAATTTTTTCTTTAAATTATCAATAGTTTCAAACATAACCTTATCCTTCAATTTGTCTTAGTCGATAATACATGAAAAAAGGAATATCAGAAATGTAGTGATATATCATTACATTTTGTACTGATTATAAAAGTGGTAACTGGACGGCTTCCAGTATTCTAGACACAAGACAGCCTTATTTTGAAGATACATTATTGTTCATTTCACCCATACATCTATGGCATGTTGTAGATGACCAGTTTTGACATAAAGCATTGCGCCTGATGGACCAGCCTGAAATTTAGCAGCACTATTGATGGGAAGACGGACCCATGAACCTGCTAGATATATTTCAGCGCCACAAAATAATTGACCTTTGATAATTAGTAACTCAATCCCTTGTTCTGATTTCTCTACGAAAATTTGATCAGGTTTTAGCTTTTCTAAATAGGTCTGCTCATGTTCCGATTGAAATAACGGGCATATCATCCGATGTTCGGTAAGCTTCCAATTTGTTGGATCATTGGTATTAATTCGGGTGGGTTCTGTCTCATGTTCAGTCATTTGCATCAGTTTCACAAAGATTAAACAACCTGCTTTACTGGAAACCCGATGAGTTGAATGATGGGGGTTACGTAAATACCAGCCTGCTGGATAATCATCTTCAGCATTCTCGGTAAAAATGCCTGACAAGATGAGGACTTCTTCACCCAAAGGATGTTGATGTTCAGGAAAGGTAGATTCTGGTGCGTATTTCACAAGACTAGTTGCACGTGCTTTCTCATCGCCAATACGATCAAGCATCATTCTATCGACTTCACCTCCTGGAGATTTCACCCAATGGTAATCTTCTGGCTTGATGATGACGGGTTGTGAGAAGTCGGCATGAATAAACATAATGCTGTCCTGTAATGAAGAAACCTACGTATTTTAACGAGAATACATAGGTTTATTTTAAAAGAAATAGCGATTAGTTAGCTCACTGTTTCAGATTCAGAAAAGATAAACATGTTGATAGCAGATATCACTCACTAAGCTATGAAATATTAATATTTTAGAGTTTAATCAACTGTGCTTTGTTTTTACATCAATTAGGAATGGCATGAAATATCAACCGCCTTATACGATCACCTCTAAAATTATTCACTTGATTGCACAAATTAGTGAATCAATAGGGCAGTTTGACTGCATTAACCCCAACCCAAGATAGCCTTAAATTGCGAAAAGCCAATCGTATTCGAACGATTCAAGGGGCTTTAGCAATTGAAGGGAATAATACCTTGAGTACAGAGCAAATCACAGCGATCCTGAATGGCAAGCCCATTATCGCTACATCTAAAGAAGTTCAAGAGGTGCGTAATGCACTAAAAGCATATGAGGAAATTCAAGATTGGAATCCTGATCAAGAATCTCATTTGCTGAAAGCACATCAAATATTGATGACAGGACTGATTGATGAGGTTGGGCAGTATCGTCATGGTGGTGTTGGTGTGATGTCAGGGGATCGAGTCGGGCATATGGCTCCGCCTGCAAATCAAGTCCACCGTTTAATGGGAGAGCTATTGCAGTGGTTGGCTGAAGGCAATGAGCATCCACTAATTCAGAGTTCAGTATTTCATTATGAGTTTGAGTTTATATACCCATTTGCTGATGGCAATGGGCGTATGGGACGTTTATGGCAAACTTTAATCTTAAGCCAGTGGAATCCAATTTTTCTCAATATCCCTGTTGAAAGCTTGATTTATCAAAATTAAAAAGCTTATTACGATGCATTGCAAGCGAGCACAGATCACTCAGATTCTGCACCTTTTATTGAGTTTATTTTGCAGATGATTCTAGATGCAATACTCAGTTCTGATGCCAGCGATCAAGATACCGCTCAAGCTAGCGTACAAGTTAGCGATCAAGTTAAACGTCTCATCCAGAATATGGAGCAGAAGGAATATAGCCTAACTGAGTTGATGGCTCTATTAGACTTGTCCCACCGAGCAACATTATAAAAAAATTATTTGACTCTAGCATTAGAAGCCGGTGTGGTTGAACGCACCCTTCCTGATAAGCCTAAGAGTCCTAAGCAAAAATACAAATTAAAAATTTAGTCATAATAAGGTTGAAGGGATTATTAATATCACAAGGAGTGAAATGAAATGTTATAACGTTGCATTTATATTTCTTATAATGTTCTGCTATAATGTCGTACGCCATTTCAAATCCTGAATTTGAATAAGATTTTAAAGTTATTCAATGCACTAAATCTAAGTTGGGTCAAAATTGGGTCAATGAGTTTTTTTATTCAATAAAAGAGCTTTTAAATTAATAGGTTGGGTTTTGAGTTCAATTGACGCCACCTCCACCAAAATTCTTGTTATAAATCAGCCGCTTATTTAAGTGGCTTTTTTATTGCCTAAATTTTATAAGCGATTTAAAAAATCAAATCAAAACTAGAGCGAATACGCTCAATCAATAAATGCTTCGACTCTGACAAATGGGTATTTTTACGTACCATCAATTGGGTCTGAGCCATGTTGCACAGCTCGGAATCAATAGTTAAAGCAACGGCCTGACCTTCTTTGACTGCATCTGCAATATCTGCATAGCGCATGGCGGAAATCCCATGTCCAGCCACAACATAGTTTTTTAGAGCATAAATAGAGTTGGTGGTCAGGCCAATATTCAGGTTTACTTGTAAGCGCACCATTTCACTGTCGAGTAACTGACGGAAACCATGCCCTACGGGCATTAAGGCAAATTTATAGGCTGAAATTTCAGAGAGGCAAATGCGATGCTTGAGCTTGGCAAGAGGATGACCGGCAGGAACAGCCAGAATAAAAGGTTCTGTTTTATGGGCAATGGTGCTGATGTCTGTATGAAATGGAGGGTTATACGCCAGTCCAATATGCGCCAGGCTGTCCACGATATGTCGTACCACATGCTGGGCACTCATTAATTCTAACTGGATTTCAAGATTTGGATATTTATGATGCACATGTCGAAGTACATCATAAATCATGTGTTGCATATAACTTTCACTTGAAACAATGTTCACTTTGCCAAGTTGAGAAGATTGCAGCTGAAATAAACTGTCAAATAATTCATTTTCACGATTCTTATTTTCCTTGAAATACTCAAGTACCAGATAGGCGGCTTCAGTCGGAATAATATGCCGCCCTTACGTTTGAACAGGTTTATTTTTAGTTCAGATTCAAAGAGTTGAATTTGTCGGCTCATGGCGGACTGTTCAATATTCAGGATATCTACCGCTTTGCGCATCGAACCGAACATCATCACCGTATAGAAATAACGCAAACGCTTTTCATTGATTCCGTTCAGTGGCGCAAGGAATTGCAAGTTTCTGTCCATAAAAACTCTGATGCCTTAAAAGCATCAGTATGCCGAATAAATTACATTGTTATCAAGTCAGGAGCATGCTTACATGGATTTTGAACAATAAGAAGATCTAGATAAAAAGGAGTTTTAGATGGATTTAATGACCTCCCGTCAACAACGGTTAGACCAGATTTACAAGAAAGTAAGCTGGCGGCTACTGCCATTTTTATTGCTGTGTTATTTCTTTGCTTATCTGGACCGGATCAATATCGGATTTGCCAAGTTACAAATGCAGCAGGAGCTGGGCTTTAACGATGCAATTTATGGCATGGCAGCCGGCATATTCTTTTTAGGTTATGTACTGTTTGAAGTGCCAACCAACCTGTATTTTGAAAAAGTCGGCGCCAGAAAAACCATTACCCGCATCATGATTTTGTGGGGCCTGACCCATGTCGATGCTATTTGTCACCACCCCGCAGATGTTCTATGTCTTGCGCTTTTTACTAGGCGTATTCGAAGCCGGTTTTGCCCCGGGCATGATTTTCTATCTGACCTATTGGTATTCCGGTGCACGCATGGCACGTGTCATGGCGATTGTCATGCTGGCCGGGCCGCTTGCTGGCATGTTAGGCGCACCGTTATCGACACAAATTATGAGTACTTTCCATCAGATTTATAATCTTTCTGGCTGGCAATGGTTATTTTTATTAGAAGCTGTGCCGACCGTGCTGTTGGGCTGCGTAGCGTACTTTTATTTAACTGATCATCCCTCACAAGCAAAATGGCTGTCCCAAGAGGACAAAGCCTTATTGGTGAAAGAAATTTCCCAACATCAGTCTGCCACTGGTCATAGTAATTTTAAAGCGGTATTAAAGGATCCTTGGATTTATTTCATGGCCTTGGCCTACTTCACCATTATCTGTGGGATCTATGCGATTGGCTTCTGGCTACCATCTTTACTGAAGTCGGGCGGTATCCAGAATTTGCAGATGATTGGTTGGCTGGTGGCGATTCCATATTTATGCGGTGCAATTTTCATGATCATTTTTGCCCGCAGCTCGGACAAATGGCAGGAACGGAAATGGCATTGTGTAGTGCCGACGGTATTGGCCTGAGTCAGCTTGATGTTGTCGGTGATGAGTGCGAATTTCCTGCTGTCCTTTATTGCGATCTGTACCGCAACGGCCTTTATGTTTAGTGCCTATACCATTTTCTGGTCGATTCCATCGAAATACTTAAGCGGTAGTGCGGCAGCAGGCGGAATTGCCCTGATTAACAGTATCGGATTACTCGGTGGTTTTGTCAGTCTAAATATTATGGGCATGGCGCAGTCAATGACCGGTTCCATGCTGGCAGGCTGGTTCACGATTGCTGTGATCATGATGCTCGGAGGCACTTTCCTGATCTATGCCTTCAGACTGAAAAAGCAAGTTGTTTCCCAGCAAGTAACACGCGCTGCCTTAATCGTCGATAAATAATCAATCATGCAGCATAGGAAGGATTCAAGATATGAAGAAAATCATCATTGCGGGCTTTCAACATGAAACCAATACCTTTGCCCCGACCAAAGCAAGATATGTGGATTTTGTCCAGGGCGGGGGATTTCCTCCGCTTAGCCGCGGCGCAGATGTCCTGAAATTTCGGGAACAGAACATTCCGATTGGCGGTTTTATTCAACAAGCAGAACAATTCGGTTATCAACTTTTACCGGTAATCTGGGCGGGCACTTCACCTTCAGCGCATGTAGAGCAGGACACTTACCAACGGATCTGTGATGAAATTATTGCAAGCATCCAGCAGCATCCAGCAGCATCCGGCAGATGCAGTGTATCTGGATCTGCATGGCGCCATGGTCAGTGAACAGGTGGATGATGGCGAAGGCGAATTGTTAAGACGGGTTCGTGAAGCAGTCGGGCCGGACATTCCGGTAATTGCCAGTCTGGATTTCCATGCCAATGTCACGCAAGCGATGTTTGCTCATAGTGATGTGCTGATTTGCTATCGGACTTATCCGCATGTAGATATGGCTCAAACCGGACAACGCTGTGCCCAACTGCTAGATCAAATATTCCGGGGTAAAAAGCTGCATAAGCAAATGAATAAGCTGCCGTTTTTGATTGCGCTGAATGCACAATGTACCGAGCTGGAACCTACCCAATCATGCATGAATTTACTCGAACAGCTAGAACAAAATAATTCTGTCCAGATGAATTTCACGCCGGGTTTTCCGGCGGCAGATTTTGAGGAATGTGGTGGTTGTATCTGGGGTTATAGTGAAAACGCTGAGCAGTTAGATCAGGCCAAGCAACGCTATATCGACCATGTGCTGCAACAAGAAGCGCATTGGAATATGGATTTTTTATCACCAGATCATGCCGTGCAGCAGGCAATTCAACTTTATCAACAGCATTATTCGGCCAAACCCGTGGTGATTGCCGATACTCAGGATAATCCGGGAGCTAGTGGCGATTCGAATACAACCGGGATGTTATCGGCGCTACATCGACATCAAGTTAAAAATGGATTGATTGGCCTCATCGTAGATCCTACGGTGGTGCAACAAGCATATCAGCTTGGGCTTGGTCAGCATTTTTATGCGCAACTGGGCGGAACATCGGGTATTGCGGGGGATGCTCCATTTAGCGCTAAATTTAAAATCAAAGCCTATAGCGATGGAAAATTCAGCTATGGCGGGCCCATGATGCATGGCGTTGAGGCGGATATCGGCCCCTGAGTGTATTACTGGAAATAGATGGTATTGAAATTGCAGTCAGTTCCTACAAAGCCCAATTGCTCGATCGTAATATGTTTAGAATTTTTGGTGTTGTGCCTCAAGATAAATCGATCATCGTGGTGAAAAGCTCGGTACATTTTCGTGCAGATTTTCAGGACATGGCTGCTGCCATTTTAGTCGCGAAAGCGCCTGGAGCCATGAAAGCAGACCCGAATGACCTGCCTTGGCAAAAGATTGATCCTGATAGACGACTCGTGCCGATGGACGAAAGTCTGGCGCAACGTGATCAGCCATTGCGTCGTACTGTTTAACATTTAACTAATATCCAATTAACACCCAAACGATTGAACAGGCTAGATCCATCACGATCAAGCCTGTTTTTTTTGATCACATCTTCATTTCCTTAAACTCAATATAATTTTCTGGTACCTGATCCCGCGTCTGAATCTGCCAAAGATGGACTAGTCTGATATCAAACAGGGCTAGCTAAAAAAAGCGGACAGGAATTCAACATTCTTTTCAAACTCAACAAAATACCTATAATTCCAATTAGAAACTTGTTGTAAATTAAACCTTAGGAAAAAAACAAATACAGTTTTGACTTTCTTATTTTATTTGACTTTCTTATTTTAAATTAGACGAATCAACCGGAGATTCTCATTGCGCGCTGCCCGCTATAAAATTTTGCTCATTATCGTATTGCTACTGGCAGTAGTGTTTGCTCTATTTCGTTGGTGGCAGGGGCCAGTGGTGCCTAGTTATACGCTGAGTGCCATGCCGCTGGTACAAAATGTTGTTGCGACCGGACGTGTTGCGACAGTTTCACGTGCCCAGGTAGGCAGTGAAATTAGTGCTGTGGTTCTGCAACGTCTGGTGCAGGAAGGCGATCAGGTTAAACCGGGTGATCTGCTGGTGGTATTGAAATCGGATGAATTGCTGGCCCAAGTCAGACAGGCCGAGCTGGCATTGACCGAATTGGCAAGCAGCCGACGGCCACAGGCTGCAGCAGAACTGGCCAGTGCCAAAGCCCAGCTGGAGCAAGCCAGCCGAGAAGCTACACGTCGACGTAATGCAGAAGCCGGTATCCTGTCGAGGGAAGAAGTCGAACAGGCTGTGGAAGCAGAAAGAGTCGCGCGCAATAATTATGAGACAGCTCGGGTAAAAGCAGCCGCATTGGCTGCGGGTCAAGTCGAAGAAGCGTCGCTTCGGGAGCAGCTTGCAGTGGCACAGGCTCAACTGGCCAAAACCAAGATTCGGGCTGCGGTCGCCGGCACAGTACTGACACGCGATGTCGAGCCGGGTGATCTGGTTCAGCCGGGACAAACTTTATTTACCATTGCGTTAACAGGGAATACAGAAATCCGGGTACCGCTAGATGAGCGGAATTTACCGCAACTCGCCTTGCAGCAAAATGCGACCGTCATTAGCGATGCCTATCCGGATCAGTCTTTCCCAGCTCGGATCAATTTTATTGCGCCAAGTATTGACCCACAGCGCGGTACAGTAGAGGTCAGGTTAACTGTCAACCCCGTACCTGATTTTCTGCGTCAGGACATGACGGTATCGGTGAATGTCGAGACGGCCAAACGAGCCCGGGCACTGGCTATTCCAAATGATGCTTTAAGCAGTATCAAGGGAGATAAAGCCGTGGTGTTAATGGTACGTGATGGAAAAGTACAGCGTCAGCAGATTACTTTAGGCTTGCGTGGCTTGGCCATGTCGGAAGTGAAATCCGGACTGAGCGAGGGTGATCAGGTGCTGGCAGATGCCGAATCTTCATTGGAGGATGGCACCAGAGTTCGCTTAAAACCACAACAGAGTTCATTGCAGAATTCTGCTGATATGGCCAATAGCAAAAATGAATTACCGGTGAACTTCGATTGAAAAATTTATTCGGGCGGCTCTGGATCGAATGGAAAATCGCGGTCAGTTTTTTGCGTGAGGGTTGCGCGCAGTCCATCATGATCACCATCGGGGTCGCCGTGGGCGTGGCAGTAATCGTCTTTATCACCGCTTTGATTCAGGGGCTGCAAGCCAATATTGTCGAACGAACCTTAGGTACACAGGCACATATTCGTCTGTTGTCGCCGGATGAAGTCAACCGGATTGTGTCACCTCCCGCCGGGACCGTGCAATTATTGCAGGAAGATAAACGGGCGCAGCGCCTGCGTTCGATCAACAATTGGCAGCAGATTACCGAAACGCTAGATCAGTTACCTGTACTGACCGCCGTCTCGCCGGTGGTGTCTGGGCCGGCTTTTGTACAACGGGGTGATGCGATCGAATCCGTGGCTTTGGTCGGGATGAATCTGGAGCGTTATCAGCAGATCATTCCATTAAAAGAATATTTAACCAGTGGCCAGTTGCGGGTCGGCGCGGATGATGTGCTGATTGGCAGTCAATTGGCCAAAGACCTCGGTGTTCAGGTCGGCAGCAAGTTGCGGCTGGATACCGGCCAACAGAATAGTGCCTTGGTGAATATTGCTGGTATTTTTGAGCTGGGCGTGCGCGAACTGGATGCGCGTTATGTCTATCTGGATCTCAAGCAGGCGCAGTCCTTACTCGGTCTGCCGGGTGGCGTAACAGTCATTGATCTGACCATTGCCAATATTTTTGAAGCAGACCAGGTTGCCGCACAAGTCGGACGCCTGACCTCATTAAAAGCCGAAAGCTGGATTGAAACCAATGCCCAACTGATGAATGCCATTACCGCACAAAGCCTGTCGACCAATATGATTATTGTCTTTGTCGCAATTTCGGTGGCTTTCGGGATTGCCAGCGTCATGTCAGTTAGTGTGGTGCAGCGCACCCGGGAAATTGGTATTTTGCGGGCGACAGGTGCAACCCAATCGCAAATCCTGCGAGTTTTTCTGTTTCAGGGCGCAATCTTTGGCTTACTTGGTTCAGTGCTGGGCAGCATAGTCAGTTATGGCCTGGTGTGGGTATTTAATAATTTTGGTCCGGGATTATTCTATATTCCGATATCGATTGAACTGGTGATTTTGGCATTATTGTTGGCGACATTAACAGGCGTACTGGCTGCAGCGGTGCCATCACGTCGGGCCGCGGCACTCGATCCAGTGGAGGCGATTCGTCATGTCTGAGCAATCTCAGGAAGTTCTGCGTCTGGAAGCGCTACGCAAGTCTTATAACATTGGACAGCCCAATGAAGTTGAGGTTTTGCATGGCATTGACCTGCGCATTGATCGCAACGACTTTGCTGCACTTATTGGCCCTTCCGGTTCTGGAAAAAGTACCTTACTGAATATTCTGGGACTGCTAGATAAACCAACGAGTGGCGAGCTGTATTTGTTGGGACAACCTACCAGTGCGATGGATGATACCGGCCGTACGGCGCTGCGCGGCAACAGCATCGGATTTGTATTTCAGTTTCACCATCTGATTCAGGCATTTAGTGCACTGGATAATATTCTCATGCCTTTAATGATGGCGCATGGCAAACCGAATCAGCAGGCAATGCAACGCGCACGTGATTTACTAGCGGCAGTGGGACTGGAAAAATTTGCCGAGCGTAAACCGAATGAATTGTCCGGAGGACAGCAGCAGCGGGTGGCCATTGCTCGGGCCTTGATTACTGAGCCGGCATTATTATTGGCCGATGAACCGACAGGTAATCTGGATACCCAGACCGCGGCTGATATGTTTGAACTGTTTCGTAAAGTGCATCGTGAACGCGACTGCGCCGTACTTTTAGTCACGCATGATCCGCGCCTGTCTGCCACTTGTGATCGTACCATCAATCTGGTCGATGGCCGGATTGAAAGTGATTCGAGCAATTCTCCTCAAGATTAAGCTGTACTGTAAGGAGCCAGGAGGGCTAATTTTTTGAAGCGATCGAAAAGATATTTCAGATTTATAGCTTTCAAAAAATGATAGCCATATATGAGATTGAAATAATCTGTAAACAATCTGTTTGTTAAAAAAGGATGTATGCGATTGCCTACATCCTTAAATTTTGATGGTTTAATTTTAATGATCCTGACTTTTAGCTTGATCTAATATAAACGTCAGGATGAAGCCGAACTTTAATGGCACTACCGCAAGTTTCCATTTCATCCTGTGAATAAGCCTGATTTCAAAGATTCGATCCGATTTTATTGTTCCAGATTGCTTCTCAGCATCCAGGCAGTTTTTTCGTGTACTTCCAGTCTTTGCGTGAGAATGTCAGCGGTCGGCTGATCATTGGCTTCTTCAATGATCGAAAAAATACTTCTGGCGGTACGTGCCACAGTTTCATGTGCATCTACCAGTAAACGTATCATTTCTTCAGCTTTAGGTACACCTTCGACTTCTTTAATGGAGGTAAGTTTTACAAACTGTTTATAAGTGCCGGGTGCTGCAAAACCTAGAGCACGAATACGTTCAGCAATGATGTCCAACGCATTCCATTGCTCGGTATATTGAGTCATAAACATGTTGTGCAGGCTGTTGAACTGGGGGCCGGTGACATTCCAGTGGAAATTATGGGTCATCAAATACAGGGTATAACTGTCTGCTAAAAGTCTGGATAAACCATCGACAATTTTGGCGCGATCATCATGCGAAATCCCGATATCAATTTTCATTGCTTTAGATTCTTTTTTAGAAGAGGCCATGTTCTTACTCCTTCAAACTTAACGCGATACGGTGTATTAAAATAAAGTCGGATGTAGTCGAAGCCCGAGCCAAGAGATGAAATGATCTCTATGACTTTGTATTTGATCTAACAGGCTAAGAGATTTAAGTGGTTATAAGTTATAGATATTAGATCAATATAAAGGCAGGAAGTTTAGTCATTATGTATAAGCAGGGCGCGGGATTGTAACTATTTAAATCTGTCAAGTTCTGACCATCTTCAGCGGTAGCACGTTAATTTTTCATAGCAAATTGAACTTCTAAAAAAAGTCCTAATCATTTCAGGATTGAAACATCGTGTTAGGTTATGACGCTTATTTATGAGCAAGATCACATATCACTCCACTGAGTCTTTATTTCAAAATATCTCTGTAATATTTTAAAATTTTATTTTAAATAAATAACTTAGATTAAAATCTTAATCATTAATAAACCCGAAATTTATAAAAAATAACACAATGCTGCCTTAATTAAACAAGGCACTACAAACAATAATAAATCTCTTTCTCAAATGCAGTTATGTTAGGACACAGGCGAAACCAATAACAATATTCCCAGAAAAGCAAAAATGCTTCGAGTCAGCATATTCAGAATTCAGAATTCAGAAGAAATATGAGGCTGATACAGGATCGGCTGTAGCAGATTGACTTGCGGGATGAGTTTGATTGGTCAAACCATGCAACATATCAGCTCAAGCGACTTTGAGATAGACCAAAAATATCTGCACTAAACTCAAGCTCAGCAAGGAATACATCATGAAAATTAAGGCCAATAGCCCCGCGACTGGTAAAGACGGTTTAGACAAACAAAATACCAATAAAAAAAGTGAGCAGCTCGACGCATATCGCAGTGATGCGACCGAGCAGGCACTCACCACCAATCAAGGGGTTAAAATTTCCGATAACCAGAACAGTCTCAAGGCAGGGGTTCGCGGTGCGACCTTGATCGAAGATTTTATTCTTCGGGAAAAAATTACCCATTTTGACCATGAGCGAATTCCAGAACGTATTGTGCATGCCCGCGGTGTCGGTGCACATGGCTATTTTGAGGCTTATCCAGGTAATGAAAAACTGACCAAGGCAGGCTTCCTGACCAATACCAGTGTGCAAACGCCAGTATTTGTGCGTTTTTCTACCGTACAGGGCCCGCGTGGTTCAGCAGATACGGTACGTGATATTCGTGGTTTTGCGACCAAGTTCTATACTGATGAAGGTAATTTTGATCTAGTGGCGAATGATGCGCCGGTATTCTTTATTCAGGATGGGATCAAGTTCCCGGATTTTGTACATGCGGTTAAGCCTGAACCACAGACCGAGATTCCTACTGGTGCATCTGCACATGATACTTTTTGGGATTTTGTTTCCTTAGTGCCTGAATCTGCACATGCGGTGATGTGGGCCATGTCGGATCGGGGTATTCCACGTAATTTAAGAGCCATTCAAGGCTTTGGTGTGCATACTTTCCGTTTTATCAATGCCGAGAATAAAGCGGTTTTTGTGAAATTCCACTGGACCCCAAAACAGGGTCTAGCCCAACTGGTCTGGGATGAAGCACAAAAACTGGCAGGTAAGGATCCGGATTTCCATCGTCGTGACTTATATGAAGCGATTGCATCCGGTAACTATCCGGAATGGGAACTGGGTGTACAGGTCGTTCCAGAAGAAGATGAGATGAAGTACGACTTCGACTTGCTGGATCCAACCAAAATTATTCCGGAAGAACTGGTGCCAGTGACACCGATTGGCAGAATGGTACTGAACCGTAATGTCGATTATTTCTTCGGTGAAACCGAGCAGGTGGCATTCTGTCCGGGACATATCGTACCGGGACTGGATTTTACCAATGATCCGTTATTGCAGGCACGTCTGTTCTCCTATACCGATACTCAGCTCAGCCGTTTAGGTGGCCCGAACTTCCACCAGATTCCAATCAACAAGCCAGTTTGTCCATTCCACAATAACCAGCGTGACGGTCTACATCAGCGTATTGTGCATACCGGTCAAGCCAGTTATGAGCCGAATTCGATTGACAATAACTGGCCGGCTGAAACTCCGTCCGCAGCACAAGGTGGTGGTTTTGAAAGCTATCAGGAGCGTATTGATGGACACAAGATTCGTCAGCGCAGTGAATCTTTCAGTGATCACTTTAGTCAGCCCCGCCTTTTCTATCGCAGTCAGGCACCTCATGAGCAAAAGCATATTGTCGATGCCTATGTCTTCGAGCTGAGCAAGGTGGAACGTAAATATATTCGTGAGCGTGAAGTTCTGGAAGTGCTCTGCAATATCGATCTGGACTTGGCTCAGCAAGTTGCTGATCAATTGGGCATTGAAATTCCGGCAGAGAAAAAGGCAGCAACATTGCCAGATGTGCAGATTTCACCACGCTTATCTTTCGAGGCATTTAAACCTGAAGATATTAAGGCACGCAAAATTGCGCTACTGGTGCACGACAAAGCCAATGAGGCGAGTATCAAAGCTGTTCAAGCCTGGGCAGAATCGGAAGGAGCTGTGGTCGATGTACTGACCCCAAAACCGGGTCCGGTACTGGGTCAGAAAGGCGAGGTAATTCCTTCCGATGGTATGCAAAAAGCCGAGCCATCCATCGCCTATGATGCTGTGGTGATTGCTGACGGTGATAATTACGATGTGGTGATGAAAGATGGTGTGGCGACTCATTATCTGCTGGAAGCCTACAAGCATTTAAAACCAATCGTGTTTCTGGGCGATAAAGGCAAGCTGATTGAACATTTACGCTTGGTTAGCGATGAAGGAACTCTGGCAAACGGACAGTTTGCAGCAGTACAAGATAGCTTCAAGACTTTGATCCTGAACCATCGTGTCTGGGCGCGTGAAGCGATTGCAGAAGCAATTCCTGCCTAAACGATCTAATTTATATTTTAGAGGATAGAGGCTCCGGCTTCTATCCTGATGGTTTTAAAATGGATGAAGAGATGGTGAGACCGGATGTCAAAAAGTTGTTGGCTCAAGCACAACAAACCAAATGGAGCAGAGAGCAGGATATCTATCTCATTGAGCATAATCATTTGCCTCTAACTGAACTGATGCAGCAACTCTGTTTCAATGAAGAAGAGATTAATACACGGCGTAAGGTATTAGGGCTGACCACACGTTTAAAACAAATGCGCAAGCTTTCTCATTAACTGACTTTAAAAACACAACAACATTATCCGTATTTTATGAGGAACCGCATGCAGAACCTCGGTTCAATATTACAAAGATTTGAAAACTCTCCTCTGGAGCTACAAGAAAAAATTCAGCACACTTTAATGGAACTGGTGGCGATTTCCGATCAGGTGCCTTATCCCGCTTCCGGAGCCACCTTAAAACGCTGGCAGATGCTTAGTCAGGTTTCGGCAAGCAATCTGAGCCTAGGCAAATTGTTTGAATCCCATCTGGACGCCTTGGCCATTTTGCATGAATTGAATATTCCGGTAGAACAAAAAGGCCTATGGGCAGTATGGGCGGCAGAAGGTGGACCCAAACCTTTAACATTGCAAGCAGGAAAGCTAAGCGGAATTAAGCCTTGGTGTTCTGCATCGATCTGGGTGCAACACGGTCTGCTGACTTACCGTGATGAGCAGCAACAATCCCAATTACTGATTCTAGATTTGTCACAAGAAGGCATTCAGCATCATCAGGATGCCTGGCAGGCAGTGGGCATGCAGCATACCTTGACTGCCCGGCTGGAACTGGATCATGTTGAGGTGGAAAAAGTCGCAGCTCCAAATGCCTATCTGGATCGGCCCGGATTCTGGCACGGCGCCGCAGGTGTGGCCGCATGCTGGTATGGCGCAACTGTCCGTTTGGCTGAATATTTAAGACAGGCAGTATTGTTAAAACCGCATGCCTATAAGGCCATGTATCTCGGTGAAATTAGTCGGGAGCTTTTAGCGACACAGTCCTTATTTTATCAAGTTGCTGCATTGATTGATCAGCAACCGCAACACGCACATGAGTTAAAGATTCGTAGCCTACGTGCTCAGGTGGAAGCGACTGCCTTAAATGTACTAACTCATGTAGGTAAGGCACTTGGTGCTGGGCCGTATTGTGAGCATCCGCATTTCGCTCGGCTTGCAGCAGATCTTCCGATATTTATTCGTCAAAGTCATGCTGCATTTGACTTGGAGCGGATTGGCGAGCTGACTGCACAGGAGGAACAATTATGGACGTTATAAGACATGAGATTGTAGGGGATCGTGTCATCCATGGTGAAGGCACAAGACTTGAAGAATGGCGTTCCTGTCAGATCCTGCAACAGATGCCGGAATTTGATATTCCTAAGGTTATTCCTCTAGATGCCAGAGTCTGCATCATTGCCCCTCATCCTGATGATGAAATTTTGGGCTGTGGAGGCCTGATTCAGCGTCTGGACAAACTTGGCTATCAGATCATACTTTTTGCCGTTACCAATGGGACAGCCAGTCATCCCGGCTCTAGTCTATATACTCACGAAGAGTTGAACCAGATTCGTCCTGCTGAAACGCGAGCAGCTTTAGAAGCGTTACCTTTAAAACAGAATATCTTGCGGATCGCTTTAGATATTCAAGATGGCAAGGTGGCCGAACAGCGGGATGTGTTGCAACAGCATCTGCAATCTTATCTGCAACCGAATGATGTATTAATTAGCACATTTGTTCATGATGGACATCCAGATCATGAAATTACGGGGCAGGTCACACAGCAGCTGGCCACTGAACTTCATTTGCCCTGTATTCAGGTCTTGATTTGGGCATGGCATTGGGCAACACCTGGAGATACCAGAATTCCCTGGACCGTCGCTCATCAACTCAAATTAACTGAGGAAGAATTACAATATAAGTCTCGAGCTGCGCGGTGTTTTAAGAGCCAGATCGAGCTTGATCCGACGATAGATCAATCACCGATTCTGCCAGAGCAGGCATTGCAACGTATTTTACAGCCCTGGGAGGTGTATCTATATGAATAGTAAAGCAGCCTATGATCAGGAATACTTCGATGCCTTATATGCACTGAATCAGGGAGATCCCTGGCAATATGAACAGCGTTGGTATGAACAGCGCAAACGCCAGATTTGTCTGGCGGTCTTGCCGAGCTTGCAGTTTGACTTCGCGATTGAAATTGGTTGCAGTAATGGCATCTTCAGTCAGGAACTGGCGCAGCGGACAGATAGCTTAACGTGTCTGGATGCCAATGATACTGCGATCCAGTTAGCGCAGCAGCGTTTACAAGATTATTCACATGTGCAGGTGTTACAGCGTGTCGTGCCAGATGACTTGCCCAAACAGAAATTTCAGCTCATTGTCGTCAGTGAGATTTTATATTATCTGAACCCGATTGCTCTGCAACAGGTGCTGACATGGTTGCATACTGCACTCGAACCGGGCGGATGTATCTTGAGTTGTCATTGGCGTGCGCCGATCTCGGGATTTAGCTTAAATGGTGAAGATGTCCATCAATATCTTAAAGCGCATTTGAACTATGCACATCGTTTAAGTTTGCAGGACTCCGATTTTTTGGTAGATCTGTGGCTGAATTCAGCACAATCCGTAGCAGAGCAGGAGGGCTTAAGATGAAAAAAATCGGTGTGGTGATTCCGGCCTGTAATGAAGAAGCCTATATTGAACGCTGCCTGTTGGCCTTAAAATCAGCACAAACTTATTTTTTTCAATATTTTAAAACAATAGAAAATCTTCCTGAAATCCAGATTCTTGTGGTTCTGGACCATTGTACCGATAGCACCGCACTTAAAGTTCAGCAAATGGGTATTCCAGCCATCAGTTGCGACTTCCGGAATGTGGGCAAGGCACGCCATTTGGGGATTCAGCAGATGATCGAGCAAGGCTGTGACTGGATTTGCTGTACCGATGCCGATTCATTCGTACAGTGCGACTGGTTTCAGGTGATGTTACAGCATCAACCCACCGATGCGATTTGTGGTGTGGTCGAGCTGGATCAATGGGATCATTTAAGCCGGAAAACCCGTCAGGCTTATCTCCGACATTATCAGGACAGCATGGGACATCGACATATTCATGGCGCAAACCTGTGTTTTAAAACTTCGGCCTATATACAGGTTAATGGGTTTCAGCAACTGGACTGTCATGAAGATGTCGATTTCATCCGTCGTTTAGAAAAAGCCGGCGCGCAGATTGTCTGGTCGAATCAACTGAGAGTCACTACCAGCAGTCGTCTCAGCTCAAAAATTGCTGCAGGTTTTGCCCATTTTCTGCAAAAACTTGAGCTTAAGCAGGCCGCTAAAAAACCGATTAGCCTATGCAAATAAAAGCATAAAACTATAAATTTTATACAATCAGATACTTGTAAAAAATCTTAAAATTAGGTTCTAAAAACTATTCCATTTAAATTTATTCTGTTTATAATTCACGCAAATTCAGCCCCGCATACTTATATATTTCAACTATAAGTCTGTGGGGTTTTTCTATGGATGATCGGTAATGGATGCCTGAGCCTTCTTTTTTGGTAATACAATGTTCAATCAAACACTGCTTTCTCGAATTCAGTCTCCATCACCATATCTATGGCAGAAAATAGCGACTGCGTTGTGCTTCTTTAGCTTGGGCTTTAGTACTGCGGCTTGGGCACCCTTAATTCCATATGCACAGCAGCGCCTGTTATTAAATCATGCTGATTTTGGCCTGTTATTGCTGTGTGCCGGAATTGGTTCAATGCTGGCGATGCCACTGGCCGGCCGACTGGCCAATGCCTTAGGTTGCCGTACTGTTTTAGCCGTAATTCTCAGTGCATTTTTGTTCATTCTGCCTGCTCTGGCTTATAGTCCGAATCATTTAATGATGGCCATCAGCCTGTTTTTCTTTGGTGCCAGTGCCGGGGCTTTGGGCGTGACTGTCAATATTCAGGCTGCACAGATTGAGAAAAAACTCGGTAAAAGTTTAATGTCAGGTTTTCATGGAGTGTGTAGTTTAGGTGGTCTAGCAGGCGTACTGGGCATGACCATGTTAATGGGATTCGGCTTGGCGCCTTTAACTGGTGCGGTGATTGTCAGTGTGATTTTGCTGCTTATTGCCTTATTTGCTGTTCCTTTGAGCTTGGGTGCTGAGCCAAAAACAGCGGTAGAAGACACATCATCAGAACAGCCAGTGAAAAAAGCAGCACCGACCTGGGCAATTTTAGGTATTGGTCTGATCTGTTTTGTGGCTTTCCTTTCGGAAGGTGCCGCCATGGACTGGAGTGGTATTTATCTTGCTACTGAGTTCAGCCTGCCTGCGGCGCAAACCGGTTTGGCTTATAGTTTCTTTGCGGGTTTGATGGTGTTGGGACGTTTTAGCGGTCACTTGATTATTCAGCAGTTTGGTGAAAAAAATACGATTCTGTTAAGTGCACTCTTGGCTGCAACCGGTTTATTAACCGTGGTTTTTGCCCCAGTCTGGCAGGTGGTATTGGTCGGCTATGCGATTTTAGGTTTAGGTAGTGCCAACATTGTACCGTTAATGTTTTCCCGTGCAGGACGTCAAAAAACTTTGGCTTCACATGTGGCATTGTCTTATGTATCGGTATTTGCTTATACAGGTTCATTAATTGGACCGGCATTGGTCGGCTTCGGCAGTGAAATCATCGGATTGAGCTTAGTATTTAGCGTCATTGCGATTGGTCTATTGAGTATTGTGATTTTGAATCATCTCACTGCAGACCCAAACGAAGTACAACAAAGCGAAGAGATTGTGGCTCCTCTTCAAAACGAAACACCAGCTTAATGCTGGTGTTTTTTTACTTAAAAATTTAGGCATGTACACTGAACTGGTTTGAAGCTCCTGCAGCCACCGGACGATAGATCCGCAAGCTTTGTGAGTTTTTCAGGTCAGTAATAAACTGATCACGCCAGCGAATAATATCGAAATTTTTCAAGCCTTGGCTTAAATAACGATAGCGCTCTAAACGTTCTGATTTAGACATGCGCAGCGCCTTCTTCAAAGCTTTAGCCATACTGTCATGCTCATAAGGATCGACCAGTAAGGCTTCTTTCATTTGTTCAGCAGCACCGGCATATTTAGATAGAATCAAGACACCCGGATCTAAAGGATCCTGTGCAGCAATATATTCCTTGGCGACCAGATTCATGCCGTCCCGGATCGAATTTACCCAGCAGATATCTGCCTTACGATACAGTTGCATCAAGGCCTCATGGCCCAAGGTGTCATAGCTGCAATCGAAGGGTAACCAGTCCGCTGTGCCATGCTGCGAATTAAGTTCCTGCACGGCAGATTTAAATTGCGTATACAGGTTCTTATAGGTTTTTACATCCAGTCGGCACGGGCAGGCAATTTGTAATTGCTGGAATTGATTTTTAAACTCCGGTTGATCTTCCAGCAAGCTCTGCAAAGATCCGATTTTTTCCAATAAGCCTTTACTATAATCAATCCGGTCAACTGAAATGATGGTTTTATAAGGCTGCACTGTATTCAGATCAAAGGGAAGCTTTTCCAGATGAGTATCTGAGGCCTGATTCTGTAGTTGCACAGGATGCACACCAATCGGATAGCATTTCACATGAATCTTTCGAGATTGATAATTCAGGATTTCATTGTGACGATGCTGTACTTTTAAGGTCTGTTCAAGGAAGTTTAAACAGTTTTCCTGATCGCGAGAGGTCTGCAAACCAAGTACATCATAGTTGGCCAAATGATGTGCCAGATCGCGATGGGCGGCTAAAGTCTGCCAGAGCCTTAGTTCAGGAAAGGGAATATGCAGGAAAAAGCCAATACGGTTACGCATGCCCAGTTTACGGCAATAATGCGCCACGCTTAAAAAATGATAATCATGGATCCAGATAATGTCATGTGGAGATGCCACCTGTTTCAGGTGCTTGGCAAAACGCAAATTGACATCCTGATAGATTTTAAAATCCTGCGGCTGATAATCTAGAAGCTGATGCTGGTCGTGCATCAGTGGCCACAACGCATTGTTGGCAAAACCACAATAAAAACCTTGATATTGGGATTCAGTCAATGGACTCGTGTGATATTCAACATTTTGATGCTTCAGGATTTGAAACTTCTGCTCTTTTGTCTGGTCAACTCGGGATCCATTCCAGCCAACCCAGATACCGCCTATATCCTGCAAAGCATCCTGCAATGCCACCGCTAATCCACCTGCCTGTGTATTGTCTGACTTAGGTAGATTTACACGATTTGATAACACTATGAGTTTCGACATGTAATTTCTCCAATAATAATTGTTGTTGTGCTTTCAGTATTTCTAAAAATTCTGCTAGAAAAGCCTGTACTTGAGTCACGTTTTCGAGGCGATGTTGTGCCACGGTGTTGCCTGTACCGACTTTGATAGAGCAGCCTTTGAATGTGTTGATGACTTGAAAACCGGCTTCGTCAGTCAGGTCATCTCCGATAAAAATGGGGTAATGATCACTTAAGTGATATTGCTGAATGATTTGCTGGATGGCTGAACCTTTATTTGCCCCTTTGGGCACCAGTTCGAATACAAACTTTCCAGCCTTAAGTTCAAAATCCTGAAAATGAGTAAGACAATTCAAGGCAAATGCATGCACTTGATGCTCTAAATAGGGATGTTCACGAAAATGCAGGGCGACTGAATAGTCTTTAATTTCTATTCGAGTCTGAGGAATATTATTACTATGTTCTGTAATATAATTTTTTAATAATTCAAACTGTTCAGGATTTAAATCAATTAACTTGCTTAAACGCGATTGATAGCTTAATTCCAGACCGTGAGAACCGGCAATATTCCAGTCAAATGGATAAATAATTTTTTGGGCTTGTGCAATTGAGCGACCGGTCACTAATATTAGCTGAATATATTGTTGTAACTCTTTTAAGGTATTTAAGGTTCCGCTCTTAATTATACTTTTTGCTGGATCTGGGTGGAATTCAGAAATGGTTCCATCAATATCAAGAAATAAAACAAGTTTGTGAGAATAAATAATAGGTTTGAGCTGATTTAAAATCACTTGAGGTAATATATAAGAAGATGTAGCAAGTGAATCTTCTAGGTCTTGATCTTCTTTTAGAATCGACATAAATACTACCTAAGCCTCTGAAGTTAAATTGATTTAAAAGTTAGAATTACCTGAATGGTCATTGCTTTGATTAAATTTATAACATATTTCATTTAACAGACTGGCTTTAAGTGCAGAAACGAAACACTTTTAACAAGTACAGTTACTTTGTAAGATTTAGAAATATTTTGGTAGAAATCCAGTATTGTTAATAAATTTTAAAAATAAATTATGAGGATTTTATATTTTAAGATTTTCTTGGATTGATTGTTTTTCAGGATTTTACATAATAAGATTTATTATTTAATCGTTATTTTTGAATGTGTATTTTGTAATTAATTTTTCAGAATATAGTATTTATTATTAATTTGTATTTTATTTTTTAAATATATGGGGAGATGTAATTTTGAGATATTTTTAAATATAATAATTTAAATAAATTTATAAATTGGGCATATATAATTAAAATTTTTAGCTTAAGTTTATGAAAGTTAATAATTTTTAAGATTGGCTAAGTTGTCTTAAAAGGAAAAAATACTAAAATTATCTAGAGGGAAATTTCGTATTATTAAATTTTCCTGGGACCAATTGGAGAGCTATACAATTTAAACAGCCTCTTAATTTAGCATCTCAGATTATTTTTTAATTCTTATTGATAAATTTTATCAGAGGATAAAAAATCGAAGAAAGATGAACGCCAGTTCTATGACTAAACTCTGAAAATAACTTGAATATTCTTTTTTTTTGAATCGAAGCGTAGGTATTAGATGAAGTTGAGCTAAACAGAGAGAAGATATGTAAAGATGTCATCGCAAGGACAGAGTAGATACAAAAGACCGAAAACAGATCATTAGTGATCTTACATAGGTTACAAAACTAAATGATGTTTCAATTAAACAGAATTTTTTGCTCAAATGGACATGAGCCAATTTAAAATCAGTAAATGATGACAGAAGAGGAAAGAAATAATTTTTTGAAAAAATAATAAAAGAGCAATCAAAGTGGAGAAAAGCTAAGGGTCGTATCCTATAAGTTAAGAAACCCAACTCAGATACAACCCATCTATTTGCATAAGAGAAAAATACTCAGATTTCTCGCCACACTTCATTTTTGTCTTTTAAAGGAATGGTAAAGTTAAAGTCATCATCATTACTGACCAGAAGACTGGTTGGAGTCTGCATCACCACTTTCAAAACAGTACCGGCTTCAAAAATAATAGGGTCGCAGTTTTCTTTTTGTAGAGTCACCGGTTTAAGTAATTCAATTACTGAACTTTCCATAGTTTTTTCCAAAATAAGATTACTTTTCGATAATTAAATCATAGCATGATTTTTGAAAATTTAACTGTTTCTTCAAAAACTGAGAACTTGATCAATGACTTATTCAAATAGGGAGAAGTGCTCTATTTAGGTAAAAGATACCTAGAAGACATGCAGTATGCATGATTTTCATCCTATTCTCGTAGTGCTCAGAAGCATGAGGTTCTTTTACATAAACCCGACAGATAACAGGCATAAAAAAGTCTATCAAAATAACAAAAGGTCAAAAACATGATGATTTTTCTGTCTTTTGATATCGCTCTGCTAAATGATAAAAATCGAGAATATAAGGAAAATCATAACGTAGAGCTGAATGATAAAAATAAGTTTCTAGAGACTCGATATCCTTCTATCCTTTTTTACACTAAATGGAAAATTAATGCTTTATAACAGTAAAAATCTAAAATAAGAATAAACTATGCGTCATTTGGATGACCAAGAGACATAAGGAGAACTGGGTCGGCATGTTTAAGTCATTTTTCCCGCAACCCGTCTGGTTTTTTAGCAGCCTGATTTTGTGGTTTATCATTAATCTTGTGCTTTGGCATAGTGGCGGATCAGGATGGGGAACCTATCTGGGTTTTCCTGAAGGTTATTTTGATGAAAAGCTTACAATCGGTATCGGGCGTTTCTGGTCAGCTCAATTTATCTGGTTCTATCTCTGGTATTTCATTGCAACTACGATATTTGCGCTGTTCTGGCAATGGAAAGCCGGACACCGATGGCAGCGCTGGTCGGTCTGGGGCTCGGCATTTATTCTGTTTAATATCTGGTTCGGGGTACAGGTCAATGTCGTATTAAATGAATGGTATAGCCCGTTTTATGATCAGATTCAACAAATGCTCACTAAGGGTGGTGGGGATGTTTCATTGCTGTATCAAGGCGCATTAACCTTTATTTATATTGCGATGGTTTATGTCACTTTAGCGGTATTTAACCTGTTTTTTGTCAGCCATTATGTCTTCCGCTGGCGTACCGCGATGAATGATTATTACACCGCACATTGGGAGCAGTTACGTCATATTGAAGGTGCATCACAACGTATCCAGGAAGATACCATGCGCTTTGCCAAAACCACGGAGCAGTTAAGTGTTTCCTTGATCGAAGCGCTGATGTTGCTGATGGCATTCCTGCCGATCTTATATCAGCTCTCTAGTCATGTGAAAGTTTTACCGATTGTAGGGGAAATACCGCATGCTTTAATGTGGGCCTCGATCGGCTGGGCGGTATTGGGTACGGTCATTTTAATGGTCGTGGGAATGAAATTGCCCGGACTGGAGTTTAATAACCAGAAAGTTGAGGCAGCCTATCGTAAAGAGCTGGTCTATGGCGAAGACTATGCTGATCGCGCACATCCGCTGACATTACAAGAACTGTTTAGCCGGGTACGCTGGAATTATTTCCGGTTGTATTTTCACTATGCTTATTTCAACATGGTTCGGATCTGGTACTTGCAGTTAGACAATATTTACGGATTATTTATTCTGTTTCCAAGTATTGCAGCAGGGGCAATTACTCTTGGTTTGATGATGCAAATCCTAAATGTGTTTGGCAAAGTGCGAGAATCTTTCCAGTACCTGATTTTGTCTTGGCCGACGATTATTGAACTGATGTCGATCTATAAACGGTTGAAAGCATTTGAATCACATATTGATTAATTTTTTCTCATATTATTATCCTGCTTTATTAGCCAAACAGTTTTAGGTTTGGCTTTTTTTATGGCGAGTTAGTTTACAAAATCCAATGGAAAATATCGATCTGACCGTTGGTCAGATGACTTGGGTAAATCGTGTCAGAACCTCCCAATATTGGGGTATTCAGATATTTTTTTCTTGTCTAGAATCCTAAGGGCCAGCCAAGATGGCGTTTAATTTCCGGTGGTTTGACGTATAAAAATAACAAGTGTACGTTGAGGAAATTATTCTTATGCTGATCTTGTTCAGGCAATGTTACAGCGGATAAAAGGTAAATTCATTACCCATTATAATAAAGGCCTGTAGCGTTCCCTGAATAAGCCGCCGGAGAAGGACTCACCGCCTTCTTCGGTTTTTTATGTGTTTTTTCTATCTTTTTCTTGAGTCCTGAATGAAATTGTTTATTATTTGATCTGGCTTAAAAATGATACTTGTGTCAATTTTTATCACATGAAGCTTGGCATACTCAGCAAAGTTGAAGCTGATATGTGCCTTTTTACCGTTTAAATATTATAGTTATCAATATCTTGTGTTTGTTGTTTTGTGCTATTTAAGCTATGTTATACGGGATTTTGAGGTTGAGATGTTTGCTGTGAAGCTAAAAGTAATAATTCTAATAATAGGGGCAGCAGGTTTAGCTGGGTGTAATAGCGTGAATCGGTTGAAATCAGAGGTTTTACATCCTTTTGCCAGTCCGGAAGAACTGATTGCCAAACGGGCTTTGAATCAACGTGATGGTAGTGCAAAAGATTATGTTTATCTTTGGGGACAAGCTCAGAAAAATAATACGACTCAGGCCATGTATCCGCGTTCGATACTGACGCAATATTGTCATGAACAGGGCGGTAAATTTTCCCTGCTGTATAAAAGTAATTTTAGTGCCGTGGCAGATGTTTCCCAGCGCAAACGCCTGAGTGCCAATCGGGGTGTTGTACAGGGTAGCGGTGCCTATCAGTGTCGTATGGATGACCTGACTGAAAGCTGGATTGTGTCGATTGAGCCAACTTCTGAACGACAAGTTGATAAAACTAGCCAGACGCGTAGTGTTCGACTACTCACCCAGGTCATGAGTCCTTCTCAAGCAAAAAACTTTTATCGTCCAACTAAAGCCAGGGTTGCTTTGGAGCAAACCAAACCTGCATCGATAAAAACTACGACTCCTCCTAAGACTCCTGCCGCAAAGACGACAAATGAACTGAAGGAATCAGCACGTAAAGAACTGGAAAAGAAAGAATTAGAGCGAAAGGAATTAGAAAGAAAAGAGTTAGAGAAAAAAGAAGCGGAGAAAAAGCAGCTAGCAGCGGCATCAGCTCGAGCTACGGTAGCAGAAACACCGCAACAAAATCAGATGAAGATTTATGTGGCAGCGCGACGTGATATTAACAGTGGCAAGAATCTGAATAATGCCTGTAACAACGCCCAGCGTGCCTATAACTATGGCAAATTGCAGGGCACAGAGGGAACACGTGTCTATACTGAATCAGGGATGCTGGTTGCACGCTGTCTGAACAGTATTCCGGTCTATGCCAGCCGTTTCCCGAATGCTAAAGCTCAATCCAAGCGGATTTTGCAGAATTTGGCCAATAACTATAATCATGCCGGAGCCAAGAATCTTTTGAGGCAGTTAAAATAAGCGCGGGATCAAAAAACTTAATCCAAAATCCGTATGATCCTTTTGACGATTGAGAAGATAAACGTAAAAATCTGCTCAATCCGACGGGAAAGCGCAGAAGAAAGCCGGCTTGGTTTAGTGGGGAGATCACGTGATCCGAGAATCTCCTTCCGCGATGTCGGATGGATGAATAAAAATACGATCAAGACGAAGAAAAGAACAAGTCCCCACAGTATGATGCTGTGAAATATGTTGGTATTCATAATTATAAGTTTTTATTTTTATTGTTTTAGTCTAAATCATAGCGCTAAGTTTGACTGATCAATATCCTGATCTGATGAATATCAATATGGACATCAGAACGAGCACCTAAGTGCTGTAAATCTAGGTTAGTTTTACAGAGTTCTATCAGTTTATTGCCCTGTTCCATGCTACAACTAACTGGTTTCATATCATTGGCTGGACATCGAAGAACAGGAAATTATGATGGCGCATAGATCTTTCAAAAAGCTTCGTACATTTTTAATAAGTGCAACATTATTAGGTGCGACTCAGGTTGCCATAGCAGGTCCAACAGTTGATCAGCTCAGTGACTGTTTAATGAAATCTACTACAGCCACGGATAAAACCACGGTCTTGCAATGGACCTTTGTGGCATTGGGTAATCATCCGGACTTAAAGGCTTTTAGCAATGTGACCGCAACTCAAAAGGAAGCATTAGACAAGAATCTGGCGACGGTGTTGCAGCGTATTTTAGTGGAGCAATGTTCAGCGCAGACCAAAGCGGTGATTCAGGCTGAAGGTTTACAAGCGGTTGGAGACAGTTTCCAAGCGTTGGGCAAAACCACAGGCGAGGAAATTTTAAAGAATCCTGAAATCAATAGTCAGCTCAAAGGTGTGTTGCGTTATATCGATTTAAATGGGTTAGTAACGACTTTTTTAACTCCAGATATGCTGAATAAGTTGGGATTGTAAGGCGATAAGTCATGAGGCTTTATTTGAAGATGCCTGTAATGAGTTTAATTAGCCAGTAAATGGGAATAAAAATAAGTTCTAGTCCATCAGCTAAACCTAATCCACGTTGTTTTCTTCTTGGTTCAGGTTGCATTTCAGAGAGCCACTTACGGCTTTTAGGAATAATGAGCAAAATGATGATGGCTACTGTGAATATGCCAATCGCAGTTTGAATAATGATAAGTAATAGTTCGGGTGTCATATTTATTTTTCTGAAGTATTTTGAGTTTTATAGCATGTTTTTATTAAATCCTCTCCTTTATAAAAGGAGAGGGAACACCGCGTATCCAATTAATCACATGACAAAGTCTCCCTTTTTTAAAGGGAGATTTAGAGGGATTTTAGAAGTAGCGCATAAAAAAGGACTTGGAGAGCTGAATACGTCCTAAGTCTTCGAGCTTGGCGATGGAGGATACTTTTTTATAGTCGCTGATATTTATCCAAACTTTAAACCTTCTAGATATTGATATAATTCGTCATCGCTATTAATGGTGTTATTTTGAATCATCCTAATGATTGTAATAATAGAAATTGATAAATAGTAACGTAATTTAACTAAATCTTTTAATTCAATATTCGCACTTCCACCATGTGCAATTCCACTCCTTTGCGAGTATAAATAAGACATTTGAGTATAGATGTACTTTCGACTATCTTTATCTCTGCTAGCAATCAGAAAAGCTGTATTCTCAGATAAAGTTTTAGTTATAGAGTCTCTGCCGTTGGTTAATAATGCTTCCATTCCTATAGCACAAAAAAGAAAGCTTTCTCTGTGATTTAGGGTTTTTAATGATGAAGAATACCAACCTATAGCTATTTTTAGTTTTTCAATTAATTTGTTGTTATTGTCTTTTGTGTATAACGGGAAGTTTAGTTTTTTAAAAATTGGTCCAATTTGAATTGGTGCATTGGTTTCTTCTTTAAGATTAAGTAAAACTAAATGTTCAATTTTTCCAGATGATGAACTCAATCTAGAGTTTTCATAATTCACTATTAATGGAAGAGTATTTTCCTTTTGCCTTGAATTTAAACTAATATTAAAATCTAGATTGGTACTATTTTTTGCTAGAAAAATTAATTCATTTATAAATGATTCAGCATCACTGATACTTTGATTTAATGAGCTTTCATCATCACCAAAATTGGATATTTCTAAAACAGTATTTCCTTCCAAATTACTAATTAATTTATCTAAATCATTTTTATGATAGTCATCAAGTGAATTGAAAGTATTATTTTTTAACTTATATTTATATATTTTTTCAAAATTAGATCTAATCTTATCGTAAAAAGATATGTTAGTAAGGGGACAAATATCTTCAAAATTTCCAATTTTAATATTTTCAAATTTATATATTTGGGATGATTTAAATCCCTTTACATAGAAGTAATGAAATTTTATTTCAGTTTGATATTGTTCAAGACAAGCAATAACTTTTTGAAATTTTTCAAATAAATTTATTTTTTTATTTATTAAATATTCTTTGAATAGTGTTTTGATTTCCTTATCGATAGTTTTATATGAAACATAATTGGTTAAATTTTTTACTTTAAGAATATTGGTCAAGAAATCTCGCCAAGTACTATTGATTTCTGGAGAGAATCCAAAACTAATATCACCAATAAATACAGAGTTTCCATCGTTGACTCCTTTCATTGCTGTTTCTATATCTAAGCAATTTGCAACAAAGAAATTAAAGTATTCTTCAATACTTCTTTTTTTATCTAATTTTAATTTGTTGAAATCCATAAAAAACCCCGCACTAAGCGAGGTTTTTATAACATAAAATCAATTAATTAGCGAACAAATCAACCAATCAATTTCTTCATCAACTCATTTACTTGCGCAGGGTTCGCTTTACCTTTTGCTGCTTTCATGACTTGACCAACCAGACCATTGAAAGCTTTCTCTTTACCAGATTTATACTCTTCAACCATCTTCTCGTTGGCAGCAAGCACTTCCTTAATAATCGCTTCAATCGCACCTGTATCAGTTTCCTGTTTCAAGCCTTTTTCAGCAATAATCTCGTCCGCAGATTTGCCTTCTTCCCACATAAAGCCGAATACTTGCTTCGCGATCTTACCGTTAATCGTGCTGTCCACGATACGTGCAATCATGCCACCAAGTTTCTCAGCCGTAACAGGAGAATCAGTCAAATCCAGGCTTGCTTTGTTGAGCGCCCCTGAGAATTCGCCCATCACCCAGTTTGCAGACACTTTACCTTGTGCAGCGCCACCAGCAGCCTTAACAACTTCCTCATAAAATTCTGACATTTCACGAGTCAATGTAAGGACGTGAGCATCGTACTCAGTCACACCAAAGTCCGCCACGAAACGCGCACGACGTGCCGCAGGAAGCTCAGGCATGGTTGCTTTAATCGCTTCGATTTGCTCATCAGCAATCACCACAGGCAACAAGTCTGGGTCAGGGAAGTAGCGGTAATCGTTGGCTTCTTCTTTAGAACGCATTGAACGCGTTTCCATTTTCACAGGATCGAACAAACGCGTTTCCTGATCAATGGTGCCATCCCAGTCCAGAATTTCCATTTGACGTTCAATTTCAACATTGATCGCCTGTTCAATGAAACGGAATGAGTTCAGGTTTTTCAATTCACAACGTGTACCAAACGGTTGACCTGGACGACGTAAAGACACGTTACAGTCACAGCGGAACGAACCTTCGGCCATGTTACCATCGGAAATACCTAACCAGCGCACTAGCGTGTGAATCGCCTTGATATAAGCAACCGCTTCTTCGACTGAACGCATATCCGGTTCAGAAACGATTTCAAGCAGCGGCGTACCGGCACGGTTCAAGTCAATGCCTGACATACCTTCGAACTGGTCATGAATCGATTTACCTGCATCTTCCTCAAGGTGCGCACGGGTTACGCCAATGCGTTTAACCGTGCCATCTTCAAGCTGGATGTCGATATGACCCAAGCCCACAATCGGGTTGTCCATCTGGCTGATCTGATAGCCTTTTGGAGAGTCCGGATAGAAGTAGTTTTTACGCGCAAATACAGACGCCTGATCGATGTAAGCATCGATACCCAGACCAAAGCGAATCGCAAGATCAACCACTTCTTTGTTTAATACCGGTAATACGCCCGGCATAGCCAAATCAACCAGGCTGGCTTGCGTGTTTGGATCATTACCGAAAACAGTCGATGAACCTGAAAAAATTTTGGTATTGGTGGCAAGCTGAGTGTGAATCTCGATACCAATAACGACTTCCCAACCATCAATCAGGTTGGATTTTGGTTTAGCCGATTTTTGAGCTTGAGCCATTATGCGTTCTCCTCAGCAATTGCAGCGCGTTTTGTATGCCAATCGGTGGCCTGTTGATACTGGTGTACCACAGACAACAATTGAGATTCTGACCAGTAATTACCAATCAGCTGTAAGCCAACTGGCAAGTTATTTTGGTCAAAACCGACAGGCGCGTTAATCGCAGGAAGACCTGCCAGATTTACCGCAAGCGTATAAATATCGCCCAGGTACATTTCAACTGGCGTTAAATCTGCACCAATTTTATAGGCAGTCGTTGGCGCAGAAGGTGCTGCAATGACATCGACCGATTCAAATGCTTTAAGGAAATCTTGCTGGATCAGGCGACGTACTTTCTGTGCTTTTACATAGTAAGCATCGTAATAACCTGCAGACAGGGCATAAGTACCAATCAGGATACGGCGTTGCACTTCTGCACCAAAACCTTCTGAACGTGAACGCTTGTACAGGTCCATCAGGTCCACAGGATTTTCTGCGCGATAGCCATAACGTACGCCATCAAAACGTGATAGGTTCGAAGAAGCTTCGGCAGGTGCGATCAGGTAATAAGTCGGAACATAGCTTTCAGTCATGTTGAGGTCGATCTCAACAAGCGTAGCGCCCATTTCTTCTAACTTTTTAAGTGATTCTTCGACACGTGCTTTAACATCTTCAGCTAGGCCAGCAACATTAAAATACTGTTTTGGAATACCAATGCGTAAACCTTTTACTGAGGTAGCGTTCAGGTTCGCGACATAGTTATCTACCACTTGATCCATTGAAGTTGAATCTTTGGCATCATGACCGGCCATGACATTCATCAGGTAAGCACAGTCTTCTGCAGAACGTGCCATTGGACCACCTTGGTCTAGTGATGATGCATAGGCAATCATACCGAAGCGCGATACACGACCGTAAGTCGGTTTAAGACCGGTCAGACCACAGAATGACGCAGGTTGACGGATTGAACCACCGGTGTCAGTACCAGTTGCAAATGGTGCTAAATCCGCTGCCACAGCTGCTGCAGAGCCACCAGAAGAGCCACCAGGGACATGGCCCAGGTTCCAAGGGTTAGCCGTTGCGCCGTAATATGAGTTCTCAGAGGTCGAACCCATCGCGAATTCGTCCATGTTCACTTTACCCAAAGTGACCAGGCCCGCAGCTTTACCTTTCGCTACAACGGTTGCGTCGTAAGGAGAGATAAAATTGTCCAGCATTTTTGAACCGGCAGTGGTTTTAATGCCTTGGGTACAGAAAATGTCTTTGTGGGCAACTGGCACACCAGTCAGGGCAGAGGCATTGCCAGCTTTGATTGCAGCATCGGCAGCATCAGCTTCAGCCAACGCCTGTTCAGCAGTCACCGTCACATAAGCCTTAACCTGTGCATCAATTTTTGCAATGCGCTTTAAGTAATGTTCAGTCAATTCGCGAGATGAAAACTGGGCATTTGCCAGACCTTCACTAAGTTCACGAATGGATAAGCGATGTAAATCTGTCATGAGAAATAATTCTTTACGTTTAATTTAATAAAAAGAATGAACTGGGTAGTAATTACTCAATCACGCGCGGTACGAGGTACAAGCCATCCTGAACAGCTGGTGCAACTGCCTGGTATTGCTCACGATGATTGGTTTCAGTAACCACATCATCACGTAGCGGCTGAGGGTGGTCGAAAGGACTTTTCAGGGGTTCAACACCATCGGTATTGATGCCTTTCAGGGTTTCCATCATGCCTAAAATTTTATTTAAACTTTGAGCATATTCAGCAGATTGCGTATCATTGAGAGATAATCGTGCAAGGTTGGCAATAGCTGAAACTGTTTCTGCACTTAAATCTGCAGAATGCTGTGCATCCGATGTAGACATAATATTACCTAATCAGTATTAAAAAAATTCAAATTATCATGCGTTATGATAAGCGATTGACTTGTCCAAATCATCACATTTAGTTAAAGTGGCCACCTTGCGTCCATATAAAGTTTAACTGAGAACGTCCCCGTGATTCTAAAACGACTAATAGGCTTGTTTTCGCCCGATCTTGCCATTGATTTAGGTACAGCAAATACACTTATTTATGCGCCAGGACGAGGCATTATATTAAATGAACCAACGGTTGTAGCCATCCGTCATAGTGGTTCACATAAAATTGTTGCGGCAGTCGGTCTTGAAGCGAAGCAAATGCTAGGTCGTACCCCAGCCAATATCTCAGCGATCCGTCCAATGAAAGACGGTGTGATTGCGGATTTTGAAGTCACTGAGACCATGCTGAATCAGTTTATTCGCAAAGTACATGAAAACCGTTTATTTACTCCGGCCCCGCGTGTCGTGGTTTGTGTGCCATGTAAATCGACCCTGGTTGAGCGCCGCGCCATTCGTGAAGCCGTGTTTAATGCGGGCGCACGTGATGTACGTTTAATCGAAGAGCCAATGGCAGCAGCGATTGGTGCAGGTATGCCAGTTGAGCAGGCTTGTGGTTCGATGGTGGTCGATGTGGGCGGTGGTACCACTGAAATTGCGATTATCTCGCTGCAAGGTTGTGTTTATGCAGATTCTTTACGTATCGGCGGTGATGTATTTGATGAGCAGATCATTAACTATGTGCGTAAAGCGCATGGCTGTGTGATCGGCGAAACTACGGCTGAAGTGATCAAAAAAGAAGTGGGTATGGCTTTGCCTGATGAAGGCGCTAAACCGCTTGAAATTGAAGTTCGTGGTCGTAACCTCGCAGAAGGTGTGCCTCGTGCGATTGTGGTCAATTCAGATGAAGTGACCCAAGCGATTTCTGATCCATTGCAAAACATCGTGTCTGCGGTGAAATCTGCTTTAGAACACACACCTCCTGAGCTTTCTTCGGACATCGCTGAACGTGGTATCGTGTTAACCGGTGGTGGTGCATTGTTGCGTAATCTTGACAAACTGCTTGCCAAAGAAACTGGCCTGCCGGTGGTGGTGGCAGAAGATCCACTGTCTTGTGTGACACGTGGTGGCGGCAAGGTACTCGAATTTTTCGACAACCCAAATCATGACATGTTATTCGTAGGCTAAGAAAAGGATTCGGCGGGTGCAAGCACATCTGTTTTCTCGACAACCGCCATCTTTTCGCTCTTTTATCATTGCATTGGTAACATGCCTGGTGGTGCTTTTCTTTGATTGGCGCATGCCGCATGTTGTTCAACCTGCAAGGGATGTCCTGTACGCTGCTTATAATCCTATTTATGCGGTGGCCAGCTATCCGGTATTGTCGCGAGAGTGGTTGAATCAACAAACCAAGTCTGAAGCTCAATTGCGCCGGGAAAATACCGCGATGCAAGCCGAGCTGTTACAGGCACAGGTACGCTTACAAAAAATCTCTGAACTTTCTGCTGAAAATACCCGTTTGCGCGGTCTATTGGACACGCCGCTGATCATTGATGGACGTATTGAAATTGCCGAAGTGATTGGTACCGATGCCGATCCATTACGACATATTATTGTGATCAACCGGGGTTCGAATAATGAGCTGAAAGTCGGGCAAACGGTACTGGATGATAAGGGTATCATGGGACAGATTATCAATGTCTATCCGCATAGTAGTCGGGTCATGCTGTTGTCTGATAAGGAACATTCACTGTCAGTGCGTCTGGAACATACCGGGATGCGTGCCATTGTTTCGGGTACAGGTGATCTGGGACGTTTAAAAATGGAATATGTACCGACCAGTGCCAATATCAAGGTCGGTGAAAAAGTCTATAGTTCGGGTTTGGGACAACATTTCCCGGCAGGTTATCTGGTAGGGCAGGTGTCTAAAGTACAACGGCATAATTCTGGTGAATTTGCCCAGATTGATGTCACGCCTGCGGCTCAACTGGCTGGTGGACATCATGTGGTGGTGTTATTTTCCGATTCATTAGCGATGGAGCAACCGCATGTCAATCGCTAAGATGAAATCCAGAAAGCATCGTGACCCTTTAATGGCCATTGTCATTTCGGTGATTGTGGCTTCCATTTTAATGGTCTATCCACTTTCTTATAATCTCTCGGGCTGGCGTCCGCTGTTTATGCTGATGATCATGCTCTTCTGGGTGTTGTGTCAGCCGACCTGGTGCGGGATCTGGTTTGCCTTTGGTACCGGTATTTTTATTGATCTGCTGCTGGATGCACCTTTGGGTCTGAATGCGCTGAGCTTTATCATTATTGCCTTTTTAGCCCGCTTTCTAACCCGTGAGCGCCGTATCCTGACCTTTAATAATCTCTGGGTGATTATGGGGCTGGCGATTGTCGCGCATCTGCTGATGATCTTTTTTTCCCAGATTGTGGCTGGCGTGCAATTTTCTTATGCAAGGCACTGGATTCCGATGCTGACCAGTATTCTGGTTTGGCCTGCTATTTATTATGTGCTCAAAAAATGGCGCGTATAATTCTTGCTTCGAGCTCACCCCGGCGCCGCGAGTTGTTACAGCAACTCGGGCTGAGCTTCGATATTCACAGTCCCGAGATCGACGAATCGGTACAAGCAGGCGAGTCGGTCGCAGCCTATGTTGAACGTCTGGCACGTGCCAAAGCCGATGCCGTGGCAGAGCTTTATCCTGATGCAATTATTATTGCTGCGGACACCAGTTTGGGGGTGGATCAGGAGATTTTGGGCAAACCTGAATCCAAACAACATGCGATTGAAATGTGGACAAAAATCTCCGGTCGGTGGCATGATGTATATAGCGGTGTCTGTGTTCGTACAAAGCATGAAAAATACAGTATAGTGGTACGCACACAGGTCGAATTTCAAATCCTGAGCGCTGCAGATATGGAAAGTTACTGGGCGACAGGTGAGCCACTGGGTAAAGCAGGGGCTTATGCAATTCAAGGAATTGCAGCACGTTATATTCCAAAAATACAGGGCAGTTATTCCAATGTGGTTGGCTTGCCTTTATATGAGACAGTACAGTTATTACAGACGGTTAAGGCACTAAATTAACTGCTGAAAAGAATTCTTATAATGTTTTGAGTGTAGTTATGTCTGACGAGTTGTTGATTAACGTCACGCCGATGGAATGTCGGGTCGCGTTAATTGAAAACGGCACGGTCAATGAACTGTTTGTCGAGCGTACGGCCAAGCGTGGCCTGGTAGGGAATGTCTATAAAGGAAAAGTGGTGCGGGTCTTACCCGGCATGCAGGCTGCTTTCGTGGATATCGGACTCTCTCGCACTGCATTTTTGCATATCAATGATATGGTCTGGTCACGTAATCAACCCACGCCTAATGTCTTTGAACTGCTTCAACCTGGGCAGGTCCTCACGGTTCAGGTGATGAAAGATATGCTCGGTACTAAAGGTGCACGCCTGTCTACCGATCTGTCGATTCCTTCGCGTTATTTAGTGTTGATGCCATATGGCAATCATATCGGGGTATCGCAACGGATTGAATCCGAGGAAGAGCGTAATCGCTTGCGTTCCATCATTGAGCGGATTCAGACAGAACATAAGCTGCCAGGTTCAGTGATTGTACGTACTGCTGCAGAAGGGATTGAAGAAGAAGCCATCGCACAGGATATGGCTTATCTGGCCAAGCTTTGGGAATATATCCAGCGCAAGCAAAAGATTATTGCAGTACCGTCCTTGATCTTTGAAGAATTGCCTTTGCCGCAACGGGTGATTCGTGATCTGGCCAATGAAGAAACTGCTAAAATTTACGTGGATTCACGTGAAATTCATGCCAAGCTGCAGGAATTTGTCGAAGAATTTGTCCCGAATATGAAAGACCGTTTGCTGCATTATCCGGGCGAGCGGCCAATTTTTGACTTGTATAATGTCGAAGAAGATCTGCAAAAGGCATTGCAAACTCGAGTCGCATTGAAGTCTGGCGGTTATCTGATGATTGACCAGACGGAAGCCATGGCCACAATTGATGTCAACACCGGTTCTTATGTTGGTGGACGTTCGCTGGAAGATACGGTTTTTAAAACCAATATGGAAGCGACGGATGTTATCGCGCGTCAGTTACGTCTGCGTAATCTCGGCGGCATTATTATCATCGACTTCATTGATATGCAGGAAGCGCAGCATCGTGAAGAAGTGATGAAACAGTTTGAGCGCATGTTAGAACGTGACCACGCCAAGACCAAGATTACTCAGGTATCAGAACTGGGCTTGGTGGAAATGACCCGGAAACGCACCCGTGAGTCGCTGGAACATCTGCTGTGCGAGTCTTGTCCGACCTGTCAAGGACGCGGTTATGTCAAAACAGCCGAGTCAGTATGTTACGAAATATTCAGGGAGATTCTGCGTTATGCTCGTGCTTATGAGTCACAGAGTGGCTTTACTGTCGTTGCGCATCCGGCTGTTATTGATCGTCTATTAACAGCAGAAGCGCCTGCAGTCGCTGATCTAGAACATTTCATTAATCGCGTGATTAAGTTCCAGGTGGAAAATCTGTATACGCAAGAGCAATACGATATCATTCTCAGCTGAAATTGTAACAGAATATCGTTAAACACTTGTTACATCTGAAATTTTACAATCGGGCCTTTATTTACAATACTAGATGCATGAATTAGCCAAAGCCGTTTCTCCCAGTTTCAGGCTTAGCAAAAGGAGTGTGTGATGAGTATGAGTAAAGCAGTAATCCATAAAGGCCTAAAACACGTATTAGAACCAAAGACTGTACATGCGGGATATATCGTCGATGAGCGCGGTAATGAAGTTCAGATTACCGCAACCATGATCCGTAACGTCTGTCATCAATTATTACAACAGTGCCGTACCATTAAAAGCTGATTGTATTTGTGTATTGTTTCTAACTTATCAAAAAATGATTTGGATAGATGTTTAAATCGAGAAGTCTTCCAAAAGTTCTAAAATAATTTAAAAAGATTTCAAAAAATAAAGCAAAGGGACCGGATCGGTCCCTTTATTCTGTGTTCAAGGACTGGCAAAAATGATCAGCACCTTTGGCAGTCCATCTATCTTATTTACTTATCCGCGGCTAGCTTACCGCCCGTAACTTTGGGACAGGTTCGCCATCTACAATAAGTTCAAAACGTTGAATTTCTTCTTCCAGATGTGTCAGCAAGTTCTGCATTTTCGGCAGGGCATTACGACATGCGGTCAAGCCGACTTCCAGTTTGTCTAAATAGCTGGTCATGGTGATATTCAAGGCCTGACCATCCAGTACGATAGAAGCCGGATAAAGTGCTTCAAGACGGGCACCATTCCAGTAAAGGGGCTCTTGTGGTCCAGGTACATTGGAAATAATCACGTTAAACGCCTGACGTGTCGGCATTAAACCGGAGGCAATATTCAGACCTGCTGCACCATAGACAAAGGCACTATAGTTCAAAATCTGGTTGGCATTCATGCGTTTGAAGCGCTCTTTGGCACTCAGCACACTGCGGCGTACGATCTTGAGACGTTCTAGCGGATCTTCTTTATGCGTGCCCAGATTGGCCAGAATCATGGTAATACGGTTGGATATATCTGAATCGTCACTGCGAACAGAAGCTGGAACCATAGCAATTAACGGTTTTTTCGGTAAGGCATTTTGCGATAATAAATATTCACGTAATGCACCTGAACAAATGGCCAAGACAATATCATTAATGGTCACCCCCAATGCCTTAGAAATATGACGTAAACGTGAAAATTCGAAAGACTGGGCTGCAAAGCGACGTGAAGCACTGACGCGTTGATTCAGAATACTGCTTGGCGCCTGAAAGCTGGATACATAATCCGGATTGCGTCCCATATCTTTCATGACGGTTTGCGACAGTTCATAAGCAACTCGTGGGGCACATTCCAGTTGCCCCTTAATGGTCTGCAGGACATTTTTAAACCTGTTAACTTTAGGTGCTTTCAGGCGTTTGGCACGTGGGCCTTCCACACACCAAGGCGGTACAATACTCTTGGCATTTGGGTCATGTGAAAGCGACTTTTCGACCAGACGCATGCCAGCAATTCCATCCACCATGGCATGGTGAATTTTGAAATACATGGCAAAACGATTACCTTCAATGCCCTCAATGATATGACAGGTCCATAAAGGTTTGGCACGATCAATCAGGGCACTATGTTCTTGTGAAATATAGGTCAGCAATTCACGGATACGGCCCGGTTTTGGCAGGGCAATATGACGAAAATGATGATCTAAATCAAATTCCTGGTCTTCATCCCAAAACAGGCCGTTTAAATAATTGTTAAAAGGTGGGATTGGAGAGCATTTCGAATTTTGGATATCCGTGACTAGAGCCTGAATAAAGGAAGCTGACGCATTGTCGGGAATTTGGAATAAAAATAGTCCACCTACATGCATAGGCTGCTGCCGTTTCTCTAAAGTTAAGAAAATAAAATCAATTGGATGTAATGGACGCATAGCGTGGATTGCCTCACTGCATTCTCTATGGCTTTTTTGCTAAAAGGCCTTGTTAGAATTATTACTTTAGTTTTTAAAGTATATCTTTTTTAGCATATAAATGAACTGCTTTATCTTGCCTCAACTGTGAAAAAGTGGCTATTGACAAGAACAAAATATCTTCCTAAGTTTATGAAATGTGAAAATTTTAGTTTTAAAATAGTTTTCTAAAAATAGTATTTACTAGGCGAAGTGGAGTGTAACTTAATAATTATGTGTTATTAGAAGAATAGCATTGTGTTCCATTTCACATTTTATGCAAATAAATCAATGAGCTAAAATTTTATCAATTCTTTAATTAAAATAATATTATCCCGATAAAAGGTAATTTCTATCTTGTCACTAAATGTAAAATTATCAATTAAAAAAGACTATCTTTCTTAAAAAATAGTCTTTCAATCAATAGGAACGATAAAACTTAACTTTATTTTTTTAGATTGCCAGCATGTAAGCCACATTCTTTATGGGTAGCTTCTTCCCACCACCAGCGACCTTCACGTTCATGCTGATTTGGCAGTACAGGGCGAGTACAAGGTTCACAGCCGATAGAAACAAAACCTTTTTCATGCAAGGTATTATAAGGTACTTCCATCATACGGATATAACTCCAGACATCTGCACTGGACCAGTTGGCTAGAGGATTGTACTTGATCAACTGTTTTCCCGGACCGGAAAAACCTGGATCGGCCTGAACCACAGGAATTTCATTGCGTGTACCCGGACTTTGGTCTTTGCGCTGACCGGTAATCCAGCCATCCAGTGTGGTCAGTTTTTTACGTAGCGGTTGAACCTTGCGTATACCGCAACATTCCTGATGGCCATCTTCAAAGAAACTGAATAAACCTTTGGTGGTCACTAAATTTTGTACTGCATCCGTTTCAGGGAAGCAGATTTCAATCTCGATGTTGTAATGCTTACGTACCCGTTCAATAAACTGATACGTCTCTGCATGTAGACGGCCAGTATCCAGACTGAATACCCGGAACGGTTTACCGAGATGCGATGCCATATCAATCAATACAATATCTTCAGCACCAGAAAATGAAATCGCAATTTCACCTTGCTGGCTCAGTGCAAGTGCCAAAATTTCATTGGGCGATTTATCTGCATATTCAGATGCAAGTGCATCAATACGATCAATAGTAGGAATGATGGTCATGAGAATCCTGGCGATATAGGCTTGGAAAGGACATGGCCTATATTAATTAATTTCACCTCTATTTTAATAGAATTGATTTAATTGACTTATCACTAAAAAATAAATACTTATGAAAAAAATAGATTTAAAAAAGTACAGTACAAAATCTGTTGCTTCAGCTATGATAGTGCAAAATTTTTTCAATACAACTTAGAGGGAATGTTCATGGAAGTCGTATGTCTAGATTTAGAAGGTGTGTTGGTTCCAGAAATCTGGATTAACTTTGCCAAAAAAACCGGTATTAAAGAGCTTGAAGCGACGACTCGTGACATTCCTGACTATGATGTACTGATGACCCAACGTCTGAATATTTTAAAACAGCACGGTTTAGGCTTGAACGATATTCAGGAAGTGATTGCAGAAATGGGTCCATTCCCAGGAGCAAAAGAATTTGTGAAATGGGTGAGTACGCATTTTCAACTGATTATCCTTTCAGATACTTTCTATGAATTTGCGCATCCACTAATGAAGCAGCTGGATTGGCCAACGATTTTCTGTCATAAATTGGAAACGGATGAAGCTGGCATGATCTCGGCTTATAAACTTCGCCAGCCAGATCAAAAACGTCAGGCTGTTAAAGCACTGCATGGTTTGAATTTCCGTGTGATTGCGGCAGGGGATTCTTATAACGATACGACGATGCTGGGTGAAGCAGATCATGGTTTTCTGTTTGATGCACCTGAGAATGTCATTGCAGAATTCCCGCAATTCCCGCCAATTCGTGGTTATGATGCGTTAAAAGAAGCGATTCGTAATGCTTCAGTGCGTGATATTCCCGCTTAAGTTTTTAAGCTAAAAGAAAGGGCACTTTAATAAGTGCCCTTTCTTTTATGGAATCTATCAAAAAATTAGAAACGGTAACCTATTTTCATGCCATAACCGAGTGCATGGTTATCTTCAAAATCGCCCACGATATCTGTACCACGTTTTGCTTTGGCATCACCTAACCAAAAATATTTCACACCTGCCTGGATGAAATAGTTTTCAGCAGGGCTATATTGCGCGCCTAAGCCTACATTCCAGTAGCCTTCAGTTGGCCCTAAAGTAGTGACCGGGTTGCCTGCACCAGAGTCATAACCTACAGAAGCAGAACCTGACCATTTGCTACTGAATTTGTGACCTAAACCCACAGTTGCTGAATATTGATCATCAGAATAGTCAATTAGGTTTTGATTAATTACTGGATGTGATAGTAATTCTGGGCTAACTGCGAAATTATCCCAATGCACCCAACGTAAGTTAGCGAATGCTAATGTATTTTGTGCAATACCTGTTTGAAGATCAATATTTACTGATTGTGGGGTTACTGCATCAACATCACTATTGATATTTCTGAGATCAACAGTTATTGGGAGTAGTGTGCCTGCTGGAGCATATAATGTTGAAGTTTCTTTACTTTTAGCATCATGTTTGATTTCGGAGCGATATGTAACAGAAGCTTTTAAAGCAATTTCAGGAATTTGATAAGCAAAACCTGCTAGCCAGCCAAAAGCTTCTTCTTTTTCAAGTTCGATGTTATATCCACTCAATGCTTTATAAGCAGCACCACGTAATTTAATGTCTGCCTCCACAGTTTGCCACACCGGACCTGCATAAAAGTTCCAGTTTTCTGTAGGTTGGTAGCCAATTAAAGCGGTTATATTATGAGTATCTACTTCAACTGAAGTGCCTTCTATTCCATTACCAAATGAACCGGCAATTGAAGAATATTTTGCATCAGCACCAAAAGGTTGATCGTAAATCAAACCAAGTGAAATTTTATCAGTTGCTTGAACTTTGATTGCTGCGGAAGGAAAGTAATAGTCTTCCCCCATATCACTGATTTTTTCGCCCTGTAAACCTGCTACTGTAGAAGAGCCTTTAACAGTTGGATCCAGAACTGAAATACCTGCTTCAGCATAGTTACCCGGCTGTAAAAAAGCCGAAATAGATTGACCAGAACGGTCTAAGCCAGCTGCTTGAACGGTAGAGAGAGGTAAAGTGCTAAGTAAAATAGCAGAATAAATTTTATTGAGCTTCATGGTACGTTCCCTGATGCCATCTGTAACAAAAATGTGCAGGAAAAGTAACATAATTTTAAAAAGAGTAAATACTCAGCTCTGTTGAAGAAATGAACTAAGGCGGTTAAGGAAAGAGCTTGCTTAGAGTTTTTATACTAATTTTATTAACTCAAGTGTATGAAAAATAGGAAATTTGATTTATTGAAAATAGTGTAAAAGAAATAAAACTTTATTAATTTTAATTGATGGCAAAATAATCGAATGATATGCAAGTGTATAAAATTAGAGTTAAAAAATAAAAAACCACTCGAAAGTGGTTTTTTATTTAATTAGAGTTTAGAAGCGGTAACCCATTTTTAAGCCATAACCCCATGCATCATTGTCTTCAAATGATGCCACAGATTCATTAGTACCGAACATTGATGCAGGTTGAGCTTTAGCATCACCTAACATAAAGTATTTCACACCACCCGCAATGAAGTAGTTTGGAGCGGGTGAGAATTGAAGACCTAAACCAACATTCCAGTAACCTTCAGTTGGACCAAGAGTAGATACTGGATTACCAGCCCCTGAATCCCAGCCTACAGATACATTACCTGCCCATTTTTCATCAAACTTACGACCAACACCTACTGTTGCTGAAATTTGATCATCGGTATAAGCAACTAAATCAAAACCGCCAGCAGGACCTCGACCCAATAAACCTAATGTATTAGCTGCTTGACCAAAGGTAGTTGGACGAATTGAGAAACTAGACCAATCAACCCAACGTACATTCGCAAACGCTACTGTATCAGCCATAATGCCTGTTTGGAAATCCAAATTTACAGATTGTGGCGTAGTAATTTTTGTTGTTGTTTGTGCATTAAAACCACCACCTAGCAATAAGCTATTGCCATATTCATGTGTAGATGATTCATGGTCGATTTCTGAACGATAAGTTACAGAGGCTTTTAAAGCAATCTCAGGGATCTGATAAGCTAAACCAGCAATCCAGCCTACAGCAGAATCATCTTTCATATCTGCATTATATAAACCTAGTGCTTGATTAACACCATACGCAATACCGCGGAGTTGTACATCACCTTCTACTGATTGATAAACGGCACCACCGTAAATATTGAAATTTTCAACTGGTTGATAACCTAACAGCATAGTAATATTTTGAGTCTTTACTTCAACCTCTGTTGTTTCACCCATTAGTTGAAATGCGCCTGGTGTACCCGCTACAGGTAATGTTGCATCGCCAGTGCTATATTCTGCATCAGCGCCAAAAGGTTGATCGTAAATGAGACCAAATGAGAAGTTGTCAGTTAGTTGTAATTTTAATGCGGCTTGTGGAAAATAATAATCACCAGCCATATCATCTAGTGAAGTATTTGCAAGAGCAGCAAGAGTAGGATTGCTTGCAGGAGCAGTACTATTTATTTTTCCTGAAACATTTGGATCTAATACAGAAATACCTGCCTCAACATAGTTACCAGGTTGTAGGAAGGCTGCAATAGATTGGCCTGAACGATCTAGAGCTGCTGCAAAAGCACCCGTCATTGGTACAGTTGCGAGAATCATTGCAGTAGTTAATGTTTTTAATTTCATTTACGTCTTTCCTTGAGTTACAAATTTATATCTGGCGTTGTTGTTTGCACTTATTTGATTTTTTGGAGATAACGGTTAATAAACCGTAATCATTTGTTACTCCATGTGCCAAAAATACCACAATTAAAATAAGAGTAAATGCTCTAGAAAAAACTAATTAGTCTAAAAAAGCATCAAAATAGAGTTTTTACACCAAAAAATAGCCTCATTTTGAAATAAGTATTTGAAAGTAAAAGAAATAAAATAATGAAGAAAAAATGATTTTTTGTATAAAAAATATTCTAAAAATATGAAGATTAACGCTAATTTTTTGAAGTATAGATCACATTTTGAAAGGATGGTGCGCCCTGCGGGACTCGAACCCACGTCGGTCGCTTAGGAGGCAACTGCTCTATCCAGTTAAGCTAAGGGCGCGAAAAGAAGGCTATTGTACTGTAAAAAATACAAAAAAAAGTTATTGCCGAAGCAATAACTTTTAAGGACTCATAGCTACAGGAGTTGTCTAGGTATTTTTAGGCTTAAGTAACTTAAACAGACCGAACATGACCACGATCCAAAGCGGGATCATCAAAATAGATTCCTGGAATCCTTGCGTCCACATGATGTAAAGAATCGTAAGAATGAAACCTAGAACCAGAATATTACCCGCCGGAGACCAAAGCGCAGGGAAGGAAGTCTTCTGTCCTAGCTTTTTCATGCTTTGAATAAACTTGAGATGGGTCAGCGTAATCATGGCCCAGTTTAATACCAATGCACCGACTACGATGTAAATCAGATGGCTTAAGGCATCTTCAGGCACGAAGTAATTAAGTAGTACACAGCCAAAAATCAGCACGGCAGAAAACAATACAGCAGGAATTGGCGTACCTTGCTTATTCACTTTCATGAAGACTTTAGGTGCATTTCCTTGTTGAGCCAGACCATAGAGCATCCGGCTGTTGGCATACATACCACTGTTATACACAGATAGTGCTGCTGTCAGAATAATAAAGTTCAGCAAATGCGCTGCCCAGCCAATGCCAAGCTGGCTGAAAATCATCACGAACGGACTTTTGTCCAGACCACCAAGTTCAAGCTGATTCCAAGGCACGAGTGACAACAGAATCGTCAAAGCACCGACATAGAAAATCAGAATACGGAAAACCACCTGATTAATGGCTTTCGGAATAGTTTTTTCCGGATTTTCAGCTTCTGCAGCCGCCATACCGATCAGTTCAATACCACCGAAGGCAAACATCAGGAAGGCCAGCATGTAGAACAGACCTTCAAAACCATTCGGGAAGAAACCGCCCGCGGTCCAAAGATTGCTAAAAGATGCGCCTGAAGAAGCATCAGCAGTCAGGATCAGATACAGGCCAAAGACAATCATCGAGATGACCGCAGTCACTTTAATGATGGAAAGCCAGAATTCTGATTCACCGTAGAATTTCACATTGCCGAGATTGACCAGTGTAATCACGATAAAGAAAAACAATACCGATGCCCAGGCTGGAATATGCGGCCACCAGTAGTTAATATATTTCGCAACCGCAGTAAGTTCGGTCATGGCCACCAGGATATACAAAATCCAGTAGTTCCAACCCGCAAGGAAACCAGGGAATTTGCCCCAGTATTTATAAGCAAAATGGCTGAATGAACCTGCGACAGGTTCATGAACAATCATCTCACCCAATTGACGCATGATTAAAAATGCAATCAGGCCCCCAATGGCATAGCCTAAAATAATAGAAGGACCCGCAGATTGGATCACCTGTGCGGAACCTAAGAATAAGCCTGTGCCAATTGCACCGCCCATGGCGATCAACTGAATATGACGGTTCTTTAAGCCACGCTGAAGTTGTGAAGACTCGTTATTCAAAGTGTTCAGCCCGACAATGGAAAATGATAAGTGGCTGATTGTAATTGATCAGACTAAAGAAGCCTAGTCCATCCTAAGAATGAAATATTGTTGAAGGAATGATAAAAAATATTCATATAAATAACTGAAATAAAATATAAATGAATCAATATATTAATTTTATTGAAACTGTTACTGACGAGTTCTCTATTTTCTTGGATAAAATACAAATGCCGTTTTTTTATACTAAGGTCTGGCAGCCAAGCAGTTCTGCTTTCAACATACTATACTTTGAATATAAATATTGAATAACCTGTACGAAAACAAAGACAAGTCAAAGGATGAAATAATTCATGAGTTTTGCCGCCCAAATCAAGATTCCTGCAACCTATATGCGTGGAGGCACCAGTAAAGGTGTTTTCTTTAAGCTGGATGACTTGCCTGCACAGGCACAACAGCCTGGCCGGATTCGTGACCAGCTTTTGCTACGCGTGATTGGTAGTCCAGACCCTTATGGGAAGCAGATCGACGGTATGGGTGGTGCCAGTTCGAGTACCAGTAAAACGGTGATTCTGTCCAAAAGCCAACACGCTGATCATGATGTCGATTATTTATTTGGTCAGGTGTCAATTGACCGTCCTTTTGTAGACTGGAGCGGTAACTGCGGCAATCTGACCGCGGCAGTGGGAGCATTTGCCATTTCCAATGGTCTGGTCGATGTCGAACGTATTCCTGAAAATGGGTTATGCACGGTACGGATCTGGCAGGCCAATATCCAGAAAGCCATTATCGCGCATGTGCCGATGCGAAATGGTCAAGTGCAGGAGCTGGGTGATTTCGAACTGGATGGCGTGACCTTTCCTGCGGCGGAAGTGCAGATCGAGTTTCTGGATCCAGCCGATGACGATGCTGAAGGTGGTTCGATGTTTCCGACAGGCAATCTGGTCGATACTTTGGAAGTGCCCAATATTGGCAGCTTCGAAGTGACCATGATTAATGCCGGCATTCCAACTGTATTTTTAAATGCGGGAGATCTCGGCTATAAGGGCACAGAGCTTCAGGATCATATCAATAATGACGTGGCAGCCCTGACAAAATTTGAGACAATTCGTGCCTATGCGGCGAAGCAGATGGGACTGATTCAGAATATTGCAGAAGCCGTAACCCGACAACACACGCCAAAAATTGCCTTTGTTGCACCACCGAGTAGCTATACCTCTTCAAGTGGCAAAACTGTCACTGAATCAGACACCGATATTCTGGTTCGTGCCTTGTCTATGGGTAAACTCCATCATGCCATGATGGGTACGGCTGCGGTGGCGATTGGTACAGCTGCAGCAATTCCCGGAACACTGGTGAACCGGGTCGCAGGCGGAGTAGAGCGTGAAGCGGTGCGTTTCGGTCATCCTTCCGGGACGTTGAGAGTCGGTGCACAAGCAAGTTTTGAAAATGGTGAGTGGAAAGTGAAAAAGGCCATCATGAGCCGGAGTGCCCGCGTCTTGATGGAAGGCTGGGTGCGCGTACCAGAAGATGTTCTCGTTTAAATGCTGTGCATACATTTAACCTGAATAAAACCACCGGTTCTGCGGTGGTTTTTTTATGGTTTAAAATCTCTGACTTGCTTATTTGATGTTGAATAGCAAATTTCAGCAGAACAATTCAATTTATGGCTGAAAATTCAAGGCATTTCTAGGTACAATGCCTGATCAGCGTACAGGCATTTATTCGCTTGTCATTTTATTCTTCTGGACTACGTATTCGAGGCGAATGTGTCATCTATCACTGACGTATCAACCCATGCACTCACTCAAGCACAACACCGCATTCAACAGGATTTATTGACCGCTCTGGAAGCCTTTGCTATTCCGGAACCTTTAAGGTCGGCAGTCCATCATGCTGTGATGCTTGGCGGTAAACGAGTACGTCCAGCACTATGCTATGCCACCGCCGCATTAAAACCCAACCAGAATAGCGCTGCAGTGCGCCGTGCAGCGGTTGCGATCGAGTTTATTCACTGCTATTCACTGGCCCATGATGATCTGCCGTGTATGGACAATGATTTGCTACGTCGTGGCCAGCCGACCTGCCATGTAGCTTATGGGGAAGATACAGCGTTGCTGGCAGGTGATATCCTGCAGTCTATGGCTTTTGAAACTTTGAGCAGTCGTCTGTTTGATCAGGGGCCAGCGGTAGAAGCTTCCATTGTACTGAAGCAGATGCAGATTCTGGCAACCGCTTCTTCGAAAATGGTGAATGGTCAGGTTTTAGATTTGCAGTCTGAAGGCAAGAAAATCGATCAGCAAGCACTGGAAAATATTCATCGCAATAAAACCGGTGCTTTGATTAGTGCCGCGATCATGATGGCGGCGGTGACTATTTTTGAGGGTACCGATCTGGCCATTCCTAAATTACGTGAGTTTGGACAGGCGATTGGTCTGGCCTTTCAGGTACAGGATGATATTTTGGATATTATTTCCGATACCGAAGTGTTGGGGAAAACAGCCGGCAAGGATGAACAGGTAGAAAAATCGACCTATCCGGCATTGATGGGTTTGGAGCAGGCCAAGGCCTATGCCCAGCAATTACATGATCAGGCGATCAATGCCTTGAACCATTTTGAAGGGGCGGAAGAGTTGAGGCAAATTACCCAGTTCCTGCTCACGCGCAAAAGCTGATTGAAAAATTATTTTTCTAAAAAATTTTAAAGGAACCGCATAAAAAAAGAGGACTTGAAGTCCTCTTTTTAGTTGATACAGAATTATTTGCTTTCGTTATACAGGCGTTCAGCTTCTTCAAAGCGATCGGTAATTTCTGCTGTTGGTGCTTTACCCATCAGGCTCACCACCACAATCGCCAGCATTGAACAGATAAAACCAGGAACGATTTCATACAGGCCAGTGTCAGCAAACAGGTTCTTCCAGAAAATAACTACGACTGCACCCACGATCATACCGGCCAGAGCACCATTCAAGGTCATGCGTTTCCAGAACAATGACAGGATAATCAGCGGACCAAAGGCGGCACCAAAACCTGCCCAGGCATAGGCCACTAGACCCAGAACTTTAGATTCAGGATTACCCGCCATCCAGATCGCCAGCAAGGCAATCAGTAGCACCATCAAACGGCCAACCCAGACCAGTTCTTTTTGTGAGGCATTTTTACGCAGGAAAGATTTATAGAAGTCTTCCGTTAGAGTACTTGAGCAGACCAATAGCTGACAGCTTAAAGTACTCATTACTGCGGCAAGAATGGCAGCAAGCACCACACCGGCAATCCATGGATTAAACAGGATTTTGGTCAGTTCCATAAATACCGTTTCAGGATTGGCATTCACTGCAGCGGCCAGTTCCGGATGCTGCTGGAAATAGGCGATCCCAAAGAAGCCGGCTGCGACTGCACCGCCAAGACATAGAATCATCCAGGTCATGCCAATACAGCGTGCATTTGGAATCGACTTGACCGAATCGGCTGCCATGAAGCGCACCAAAATATGCGGCTGGCCAAAGTAACCCAGACCCCAGGCGAGCAGAGAAATAATCGCAACAAAGCTCAGATCACCCAGAATATTCATTGCTTGAGGACGAGCAGCTTCCAGTGCCAAAGTTACCTGAGACATATCTGAAAATGCCATCAACGTCACGATTGGTGTCAGCAACAAGGCAAAGATCATCAGACCCGCCTGAATGGTATCGGTCCAGCTGACTGCCAGGAAGCCTCCAATAAATACATAGCTGATGGTGGCAATGGCACTGATCCAGAGTGCGGTACTGTAAGACATGTCGAACATGCTTTCAAACAGGCGTGCACCTGCGACCATGCCGGAAGCACAGTAAATCGCAAAGAAAATCAGAATCACGAAAGCCGAAACAATACGCAGGATTTTCTTCTGGTCGTTAAAACGATTCGAGAAATAATCCGGCAGGGTCAGGGCATTGTGCTGAACTTCGGTATGCACCCTCAGACGGCCAGCAACCAGCAGCCAGTTGAGCCAGGCACCAATAATCAGACCGATGGCAATCCACATCTCAGACAGGCCGGAAAGATAAATCGCACCGGGCAGGCCCATGAGGAGCCAGCCACTCATGTCGGAAGCCCCTGCAGAAAGTGCAGTGACAAAACTCCCTAAACGTCGGCCCCCTAAGATGTAATCGGAAAAGTTGCTTGTCGCGCGATAAGCCATCAGGCCGATCACCACCATTGCGACAATATAGAAAAGAAAAGTAATTAAGGTTGGATTTAGGGAGCTCATACGGTATCCATTTTTAAGTTGGACAGTAGATCGAAACAAGGAATAAGACAGCTGCGAAAAGCTTTAATCCGAAAGCCAGGCAACATCAAATCCAGTAGATTTCAAAAATAAACGCGAAATTTAACCATAAATTCACAATCTTTGCTGAGATTTTCTTGCATCAATAAAAATAGGCAACCCTCGGGCTGCCTATGGATAAAGTCAAAAGATAAATTAGTTAGAGCGGCCCATGACACCGCGGATCGTATTTAACACATCGGCAGGAAGGACCACGGTCTTGGCATTTGGTGATTTGGCCATATCCTGCATGGCTTTAATATATTGTTCACCGAGTAAATAGGCGACTGGAATTTCATTATCACCAATGGCAGACGTCACCATGTCAATTGCACGTTGTGAAGACTCCGCCAATACCACTTGTGCTTCGGCATCACGGCGTGACGCTTCGAGACGGCCATCCGCTTCCAGAATCGCGGCCTGTTTTTCACCGTCAGCTTTAGTCACAGTCGCACGACGCTGACGTTCAGCAGCGGCCTGTTCTTCCATCGCTGTTTGCATGGTGATAGATGGCTTAATATCCTGAATTTCAACAGTTTTTAAGGTAATACCCCAGTCCGAGATATCATCTGAAATACTGGATTTTAAGCGTGCCTTGATATGGTCACGTGAAGATAGCGCATCATCCAGATCCATTTCACCGACAATCGAACGCAATGAGGTTTGTACCAGGTTCTGAATCGCCCAGGAATAGTTTTCAATCCCGTACACGGCTTTTTCTGGTGTGGTCAGATTAATATAAGCCACGGCATTCATCAGCAGGACCGCGTTATCACGGGTAATCACTTCCTGTGAAGGAATATCCAGAACGATATCTTTGGTTGTGACTTTATAAGCGACTTCATCCACATAAGGAATGACAAAATTCAGACCCGGATTTAGCGTGGTGTGGTATTTCCCCAGACGCTGTACAATCCATTTGTAGCCTTGCGGCACAATCCGCACACCTTTAAATATGGTAATCGCAACAAAGGCCAGAAACGCGATAACAATGATAGAACCACCAGACATAGCTTATTCACCTTATTGATTTTGATAATTCGTGCTGTGAGGTTGTACGACCAGGTCATTACCCAGAATATCCACGACGCGAACGCGGTCTCCGACCTGAACTGGGTCCAGAGTTCGGCATTCCCATTCATCCGAACCTAAAACTGGCATCGGAAAGCGCACCCGGATTTGCCCATGATCCAGATTAGTCTGAATCACCATGCCCACCTGACCAATGGTCGCTTCACGCGATAGACCGGCTTTGGTCTTGTCAATGGAAAGTGGCTTGATAAACTTAAACCAGAGCAGCGTACACAGAACAGAAAGTACGATCCAGGTCAGGAGCTGGGTCGTTAGTCCCATCATCGGGAACATCCAGTACAGGACGCCAACCATGATGGCACCGATCCCGAACCAGAGGGCAGCAAATGCGGGCAGTAGTAATTCCGACAGAATCAGAAGAATGCCTAATACAAACCAGTGCCAAGGTTCAAGAACTAATTCCATATCGTGACCTATATCGCTAAGTATTTAATTAATCATCATCTTTATATGATTGATCTTCAATGTAGCAGATGCGGCCGCAGATGAATATAAAAAATTCATGCATCAAAATTTTGCCTGACGTGGCGGTTTAAATGCCGCTGGCGACTGCTTAAAGTTGCTAATGGCTTTTTCAATAGTACGGATTTTTAGCTGAGCGGCCTTTTCACCTTCAAGAATGGTGGCATTGCTGGCTTTCAAGTCTAAAGTACCGATATGTCCAACTTTGGGTTGAATCACCACAGTGGCCTGACTCAACTCTTCATTAATACTTTGCTGTCCCATAATGTTCAGGGTCTGATCCAGTACACCCCACATGTTGAGGGCTTTATTGCCATCTGGGCGTGCAGAAATATCCACGGCAATGACAATATCTGCTCCCATATCTTTGGCGGTCTTGACCGGAATCGGACTGACCAGGCCACCGTCAACATATTTGGTGCCGCCAATCACGGCAGGCACAAACACATTCGGAATACTGCAGGATGCTCGAACCGCCTGTCCGGCATTGCCTTTAATAAAGTCAGCTTTACGGCCATTGTCCAGGCGAGTGGCAACTGCAGCAAAACGAATTGGGAATTGTTCAATCGGTTTGTTCGCCACATTTTTATTGACGAAATCCTGCAATTTTTGTCCGGCAATAATTCCTTGCCGATTTAAAGTGAGGTCACGGATATCGGATTCCTTAAAATTCAGGGCAATCTGCTGTAACTGATAAGGCGATTTGCCACTGGCATACAAACTGCCGACAAAACTGCCGGCACTGGTGCCTGTGACAATTTTTGGTTTAATGCCATGCGACTCTAGCACTTTAATGACGCCAATATGGGCAAAACCTTTGGCACCGCCACCACCGAGGGCAATGGCGACGACAGGTTCACGGGCTTTTATTGGCGTGGCAGGCGTGGGTGTTTTAGTGGCTTTGTCACAGGCTGCAAGACTGAAACCAAGGCAGCCAATTAAGGCATAACGGGCTAATTTCATTATAAAAACTGGTGATTAAATCAACAAAATTCAGGCTATCACATCAAAAAAAGCCGTATTTGCCTAGTCTTTTTTCAAAAGCTTTTGTAACGGCTTGGCCACCCAGTCTGGATTTTTGGCCGAGAATTTACCTTGATAATGCTGATAAATCTGTTCCAGGTCGTATTCATAATCACCGGTCAGATGGTACACGCCCAGGATATGAATGGTCTTGATATCATAATCAAAAGAAAACATCACAATCGGCAAATGGGCTACCTTGGCAATATGATAAAAACCGCTGCGAATTTTATCTGGTGCCTTACGTGAACCTTCCGGTGCCATACCGACCCAGATCTGTTCTGATTTTTCAATGATGTCTACAATCTGTCGGGTATGACCTTGCGGACTATCGCGCACCACCGGAACTACACCAATCCATTCCAGAACCGGCTTCAGCGGTGTGCGGAACAGGCTGTCTTTACCGAAAATCGTAATCTGAATACCGAGACCAAGCAGGGCATTAAAACCCAGCCATGCATCAATATTGGAGGTGTGCGGGGAAATAATCGCCACAGCTTTAGCTAAGTCTGGAAATTCGCCTTCCAGACGCCAGCCTTGGGCCAAAAAAAGCTGCCTGAAAAAAGTCCGGCTCAGCTTGCTGCCGCGGGCTGGCACATGCGGCGGGAGTAGGGGGAAACGTATTTGGGCCATTGCTTCTGTCTCGTCCTGAAACTAATTTTTCTTTATTTTTTATTATATTAGACTGTTGTAAAATCCGGATCATTGGCAAAATGTATAGCATCTCAAATGCTGGTGATGCATTTTCACCTTAAGGACTTAGCCTAAATATGCGGAATACCTATATTTTACTGTTTTCGCTGTATTGGGCACAGGGGCTTCCGGTCGGGTTTATGACGCATGCCTTGCCAGTCATTCTGCGAGCTGAAGGGGTATCGCTGGCGCATATCGGGGGCTTTGGTCTGTTAATGCTGCCTTGGTCGATTAAAATATTCTGGGCACCTTTAGTTGATCGGCATGGATCGAGCGCCAAAGGTCATTACCGTAGCTGGATTATTCCCTTGCAATGGCTGTCAGTTGCTGTATTGATTGGGCTCTCATTTCTACCGATTCAGGCCTTGAATCAGCCGCTGTATTTACTGCTGTTTTTTATCACGCTTTTGTTGATGAATGGTATTGGTGCGACGCAGGATATTGCGACCGATGCACTGGCAGTCAATATTCTGAAAAATGAACAGCAACATTGGGGTAATACCTTTCAGGTGATTGGTTCTCGTCTGGGATTCATTGTCGGAGGTGGGGCCATATTATGGTTGCTCGATCTGCTGCAATGGCAAGCTACCTTTCTATTATTGGCAGCTCTGGTCTTTATTAATACTTTACCCATTTTATTTTTTAGAGAATCTCAGCATTCAAAAATTATCACGCCAGCTGATAAAGGACCTGCACTCAGCAATATAAAAACCTATTTTCAATACTTCTGGTCAGATTTAAGCTTGGCGAGGTGGCTTCTGGTTTTACTGACCTTTAAAATCGCCGATGGTTTATCCGGGCCTTTATTAAAACCTTTAATGGTAGATCTCGGACTGAGCTTTAGCCAGATTGGCCTTTATGTCACCATGCTTGGTGCATTTGCGGCACTGATTGGAGCAGGATTGGCTGGCTGGTGTCTGAAGTACTGGTCTCGCAGCTCGAGTTTGATCATTTTCTCAATTCTAAAAATATTGAGCTTAATGGCTTATGCCTGGCTCGCTACGCAGTATGAAGCTCAAAACAAAGTACAAAACTGGATGATATATCTGGTCAATGCAGCCGAAGACATGATCTCAGCTATGCTTTTGGTGGTCATGTTGACCTTAGTCATGCAATACAGTCGCAAGCATCTGGCTGGTACAGATTTCACCTTTCAGGTGGCGCTGATGGCCACGGTGAGTGGGGGACTTTATAGTCTGAGTGGCATTTTTGGAGATGCTTTAGGCTATCAAAATTATCTGAACCTCATCGTAATCGTGGCAATTTTTAGTTTAATTCCAATTTTCCGATGGATGAAAGTTGCAGAAAAAGTATAAAATTTCTAAATAATCAACTGTTTGTTTAAATGTTAGCCTAAAGTACTAAATAGAATATATAAATATTAATTTAATAATTTTGTAATATAAGCGCCGTGTGTATTATTTGTTACAAAATAAATTAAGGATATTTTTGATGAAAACTAAGTTAGCAACAGCAATTGCATTCAGCCTTTTGGCGGGGACAACTTTTGCAGCACCAACCTTCTATGGTGAAATTGATGCATCAGTAGATTATTTACCTGAAGATAATGCTTCACCAGTATCTGATAAAGATGTAATTGAACTAAGTTCAAATAGCTCATTCGTTGGTTTAAAAGGGGATGAAAAGTTAACGGATCGCCTAAGCGCAATTTATGCAATTGAATGGGCTTTTAACTCTGATGGTGAGGGTGACGACTGGTCTAAACGTAACCGTTTTGTTGGTTTAAAAGATGCAAAACTTGGTACTTTAAAAATTGGTGCACATGACACTCCATTAAAACAATTGTCTAGCCCGGTAGATACCTTCAATAATTATGTAGGTAACCGTGCTGATGTAAGTGGTATTTTCACTGGTGAAAGCCGAGTAGCGAATGCTGTAGTGTATGAAGCTCCAGCTATTGCCTTGCCTCAAGGTGCTATTAAAGTGAATGCTTTATTGGCAACTGGTGAAAATTCAGGAATTAAATCTGATAAAGGTGTAGTTAAAACTGCAAATCGTGGTTTAGGTGATGCTTGGTCTGCTTCTGTAGTATATGACAGCCCAGTAGTTGTAGCAGGTGTTGCTTATGACAAAGCAATTCCGACTAACTTCTTAGGGCGCGGTTTTGATAATGCTTCTGCTCCAGAAGTAACGGGCGGTACTTTATTTGCTGCTGCAAATACCATTCGTGCAATTGGCCGTGTAAATCTAGATGGTGGTTTAGCGCTTAAAGCTCTTTATCAAACTTCAGAAGTGGCGGATGTGGATGCAGCTTCTAAAGCAGTTGATTTGCTTATTGATGATGCTCAAGGTTGGTTAATTGGTGCTGAATATAATCTTCCAAATGCAAAAGCTTGGACAGTTAAAGGTCAATACAGCCAAAACACTACAAGCTTCAAAGATAATACTGCCGATTATGAAGCACAGCAGATCTTTGTTGGTGCAGATTACGCATTTAGTAAACAAGTGAAAGCATATGGTTATGCCGGTTATCTAACACTTGAGCGTGGTTCTTTAGAAACTAAACAACCAGTTGTTGGTACAGGCTTAGAATACAAATTCTAATTTAGATTTTGTACTCTAAGAAAAGGCGATGCTTTGGCATCGCTTTTTTTATGCTTAAAACAACAAAACTTAGCAATTTTATGTCTGATCTAACAAGTGTAGGGCTGTTAACATGATTGAAAGTTTCAGCATTTCGTTTTGAAAATTATGCCTATTCAAGCCGTTTTATTTGACCTCGACAATACCTTGACCCATCGTGATCTGACGACACAAGCCTATAGCCGTTATCTGGCAGAATATTATGCGCCAGCATTGAAACAGGTCGAGTCTGACAAAATTATCGAGATTGTAAGACGCATCGATAATGGCGGTTATCCTAAAAAGGAATTGCTGACGCATGGTAGTATCGGGGCTTCGGCTGCTTATGCGTTGTTGCAGGAACTGTCTTGGTTAAATCCCCCAACCATAGATGAACTGGCCCAATTCTGGTTTAGCCAGTTTGGCCGTTTCGCCGTAGAAATGCCGGCAGCAGAGCAAGTATTAACGCAGCTGAAAGATGAGGGTTATCAGCTGGCCATTGTTTCCAATGGCGGACATGACACCCGTTTAAATACGATTCGGGGTTTGGGTATTGAAACTTATTTTGATGAGATCATCAGTTCGGGACTAGTAGGTTTTAACAAGCCGCAGCCGGAAATATTCCAGATCACTGCAGAGCGTCTAAGCGTGCAGCCTGCACAGTGCCTGTATATTGGCGACCATCCAATTAATGATGTACAGGGAGCTACAGAGGCCGGAATGCATGCATTATGGATGCAAGGCTTTCATGCAGATGCTGAACATATCCAATATAAAATTCAGCAACTGCCGGAAATTTTTGCCCATTTGCAGTTACTGAATCAGACTTAAGTTATTCTTAAACAGTCAATCGTTTCGGCCCATTGCGAAGAATCACAGCGCGGACATTGCTGGTCGGCATGTGAAAGGGTTTGTACCTGTCCACAGTAAATGCAGGCATATAATTGCCCGGCCTTGACCTGTTGGACTATAGAGCAGGTTTTAGGAAAAAGTGGCAGCCCAGGCCGAACCTCATCCGATTTGAAAAACAGGATACTGAACTTACCGTCAGTTTCCAGTAAACCGGTGCGTACCTGACCCAGATGTTCTACGCCTTGCTGGCGCATTTCGGCAAAGAATTCATCATGTGACATTTTACCTTTTTTAATTTCTTCAACGACCAGTACGCCATCTTCCACGATATAAATCGGTTTACCTTCCAGCAGGTCTTCGAACCATTGATATTTCATCATGAGCCAAGTAGTTAGGCGATACATGACAATAATGACCGACATCACCAAAACTGCCTGAATCAGGGGAATATCTTCAGTAAACATCGGATCGCCGGCAATCGAACCCAAGCTCAAAATGATAGCGACTTCGAAGATAGAAAGTTGACGTACCCCACGTTTTCCGGTCAGACGCAAAAACAGGATAATCATCGTGTACATCAGGGCACAACGCAGCAAAATTTCTGCGGTAAACTCCCAGGTGGTGTCATTTATAAATATGGTCGCCCAGTCCATTTAAATTCTTTATCCTCATTTTTCTCTTTGGCTCGAGTCTAGCAATATCAGTATTTTATTTGCTGCTGTGTTTATGTAAGTTTATGAATAAAGGTAGATTCTATTTAAAAAGAAGCTTGAACTTAAAAATCTAGCTATTTGATCTATTGAAAATAAGATAGAGATTTCATGTAAATAATGCATAAAAAATCAGCAGATTAAATTTGAAGAAGATCACATTCTCTACTGTCTATTTTTAAATCTATAAAAGTATTATCCATTTGAAATTTATCAATATATATTCTGAATAATGTGTTTTGAATAATTAGGAGTGTTTAGAAATTTGTAAGCAAATCACTTCATCTTTATAAAAATCTGTAGTTTGTGGCCTGAAAAATAGAGTGATTACACTACTTTAATAAACTGTTTTTAAATTAGAAATTGTGATTTTGACTTCCAACAAGGGATGTATTGTGAAAAGAATATTCACGCTTTTAACGGTTATGGGTTTAAGTACAGCGGTCTGGGCAGATGCGGATTGGGATTATACTCAGCCTGAGCAATGGTCGACTTTGAGCCAGAAATATTCGGCCTGTAATGGTTTGAACCAGTCACCGATCAATATTGAGCGAACAGTAAAAGCTGAACTGGAACCGCTCAAGTTCAGCTATAATACCATGATTCATGCGATCGAAAATAAAGGTCATACTGTGCAGGTAGACTTTGCCCAAGGTGGTGAATTGCAGCTGGATGGCGATATCTTTGTACTGAAGCAGTTTCATTTGCATAGTCCGAGCGAAAACCTGATTAAAGGCAAAAGCTATCCACTGGAAATCCATTTTGTCCATGCCAATGCCAAAGGTGAGCTGGCTGTCGTGGGGATGATGTTTGAGCAGGGTGCAGAAAGCCAGATGCTCAAACGCATGTGGAACCGTTTACCGAAAAAGCAGGGCGAGAAAGTGGTTTTGAAAACGCCACAACTTGTGAATGCAATGTTGCCTAAGAATCTGGATTATTACCGTTTTAGCGGTTCGCTGACCACACCGCCGTGTTCGGAAGGGGTGCGCTGGCTGATTCTGAAAGATATTCAACAGGCTTCTGCCAAGCAGATTTCGGAATTTGCCAAATTGATGGGGCATCCGAACAACCGCCCGGTGCAGTCATTGAATGGCCGAGTGGTTCTGGAATAATCAATATGAGAGCGAAAAAGCAGACTTTGGTCTGCTTTTTTTAATTCTGATACAAATTTCGAAAGGGCACACTGAAAAGGACTTTGTGACGAAAGCTGAAAGACTTAATATGGATATTATTTCTTCTTTGACCTTCTCCTGCCATGCTTTTTGACTTGAAAACTATGATTCAGCCATTCACAGCGCTTTCGCCACAGCAGAAGAAGCTGGATCATCTGATTGATAAAATCGAGCAACAGAAACAGGAATTACACCAATGGCAACAGGCTGAAGAAGATCTGCAGCAATATACCCATAAAACCTTCATGCCAGTTTACCATGAATTGCATGGCGTACTGTTCAAGCAGCTGGAACAGCTCTGGAAGCACCTGCAGGAAACCACATTTTCCAAGGCAGAACTGGTGGTGCTGGATGAAAAGATTCAATACCTTGCAAATTATCTAAAAGACTCTCAGGCCATGTCGGTGCAACAAGCTCATAAAGTGAATGAAATCTTCACTTACTATCAGCAACGTGCCGAACATGCCCAATTCAGAAAAAGCCAAAAGAAAATAAATGAACTGGAAACATTCTTTAAGAATGAGAATCCCTCAGATCTTGCAGATGCAGAAGTATTTGAAGAATGGGAGTCAGATCATTTTCAGCAGGCGCGTGAACAGGCCAAATTAAAACGCCAGCAGGAAAAACAGGAACATGCAGCAGCGACGGCAGAGCAGTCATTGAAAACCGTATATTTAAAAATTGCTGCCATCATTCACCCTGACCGTGAAGTGAACGATGTCAAAAAAATCAAGAAAACTGAATTATTGCAACGTGCCAATGAGGCTTATGCAGAGCAAGATCTGTTTACGTTACTGAGAATGCAATTGCAGATCGAGCAAGATCAGGATGTTTCAAAAAAAGGTTTAAATGCGGAACAACTCAAGTTTTATCAACTGGCTTTGGATGCACAGAGCCAGAAATTACAAGATCAGATCGATACATTGATCCATAGATTGGTCTGGTCACAAAAAACCAGAATTGCAGTAAAAAAGGCGAAAGGCAAAGTTCAGATTGCTGACCTGTATAAGCAAATCGATGAAGATACTTCAGCCATCAAACAGCAGATTAAAGTAGAAAAAGAACGCCTGATGTATATCAAAAAGGTAAGTGGCTTGGAGATGTTTTTAAGGCATGGGATGCTTTAATCTCTTATTCGTATAGTCATTCTAGATTTAATAATGAAAGTTCCCTCTCCTAGTAGGAGAGGGAAAATAACAATGAAAATAGATCCTCAATTATTAGAATTCGCCAAATCTATGCGCCATGCTGCTACGGATGCTGAAAATTTGCTGTGGCAACTACTTCGAGCAAAACGATTTATGAATCTTAAATTTCGTCGTCAGCAGGTCATTGAGCCTTATATTGTAATTTTTACTGTCATGAAATTGGTTTTGATGAACATCAAACTCAGAACTCAATTCAGCAAGTTTTTTTCTGCTTTGATCGCAGCAAGTGCTAACTTAGTCTTAAAGTCGTTTGAATGATTTCTTCTTGGTCTACGTGCCATAAAATACTCCATATATTGATGTTTATAACATCATTTGGGGAGCAAAATATCACTTATAAGTGTTGTTTAAATTTCCTGATCCGCCTCTATCCATTTGTGTGATACGGGTTTGACTCTTCTTGATCAGCTGGGGCTCAAAAGTGTCATCACGATCTCTAAGCGTGTCTAGTTCAAATTCACCATCATCAGTAAATAGCCGTTTGGTTGTATAGCCAATACGTATATTTTTGCCTATACGAGGACTATTCTTCTCATAGCCTAAATGTTCAGTCAGTTCAGCATTGAGTGCAGTTTCAACGGTGAGTTTCTTTAGAGCTTTACTGAAATTGTTCAGGTCAGCTTCTGTTTTTAAGTTCTTGGCAAATTCTTTTGCCAATGCCAGCATTGCTTCATCTTTCATGGTAAACACCTGTGTTGCCCCCAACAACGTTGAGGGATAGTTTAAGCGCTTACACAATTTTATTTACAGTCTCGGCGGAAAACCACGAGTTCTCAGGGGCTGAATAACAACAATGGGATAAAGTTCTTCAATGAATACACAGAAAAAAATGATAAATTCTTCAATGGACATAACTTTGCTTTAATTTCTTGGTCGAAACTAAAATAGGGTTATGTCCTTTTTATTTCACTCAAAAAGTTGAGGTTGGGGTGTCAATTAATAAATTTTATTTGTAAATATTACCTGTAGAAAAAGAACTTACTAAGTTGTTCACAACTTCACGATATAAATTCAAATATTCAGCTTTAGCAATATTTTCGGGTTTTTCTGAGCTACTGATACCAATTGCCTCACCAGAAGCAATAGCAGTTCGTAATTGTTTGTTCTTTGGTTCATATGCTTGACAACCATATAAACCATATGAATCATCGCAATACAGATTAACAGCAATTTCTTTAGTTTTAATATCAGGTTCAGATGCTTTAGTCCAACGGTAGTACCAAATAGTTTGACCTGTTGCAACCTCAATAGCTGCAGCATCAAGGGTTACTGCGTAAGCATATGTAGACTGTTGTTTCTCTATAGGAGCTAAAAATCTATTTGATAAAAGAAGGCGTTGATCAGGATTTAATAATAATGGACTTTGTATATCACCAGCATAGGTAGAATTATAAAAATTGCGTTCCCAACGAGCATCTTGACCTAGATTTTTAGTCGAATTTTCTAGTGAGTTAATTTGAAAAATTATCTGAGCTCCAAGATTTTTAGCTGCAGACATGATATTTTTTTCTGATTCAATTTGTTGATTAAATGCTTTCCAAGAAATTACATTATATCCAGTTTTAGCAAGAGCTCTTTCAATTTCTCCCATTTCAAGACCACAGTCTGTTTTTAAAATAGTTTCTGAGGCTTGAGCAGAACCAGTACGTTGATCAGCTGTATAACTGATACATTGATCAGGAGCTTTTACAGCTACTGTAACATTATTTTTTTGCATACTTTTATATGTTTGTGTAGCAATAACTTCAGGCATCTTTTGATCTTGTGGAGATGCTACAAAAGATGACTTAATTTGATAATAACTGATCGATGTACATGCAGACATTGAACTTACTAAAGTTAAACAAGCTGCTAGTTTAAGTGAGGTGTTGTTGAATGATTTCATTGAATAATCTCTCTATCGAATTTTCCATGAGAACGGGTATTGATTTTTAATATTCCATTGCTTAGCAACAGTTTTACTATTTTTATCTACAGCTTTTAAATTGATACATGAATACATTAAAGGAATTTCAATTTGTTCTTGCGCACTGATTGGACCATTTGAAAAACTCTGCCACATATTTTCTGTGTCCGAGCATTGCTGAAAATATATATTTTCAATAGTTGTATTAGAGTGATTGCTAATTGTTGCGTTAATCACATTAGGAATTTCCACTGGAGTGGCACAAGCTGTTAACACCCCAAAAATAATGGAAATAAAACTAATTTTTTTTAAGTTCACTGTCCTAGTCCATGTTGATTTTTATTTATTATATATTATTCAGTATGTGTGTTGTTGTTTTATATTTTTTTGTTAATAAGGTAATATTCATAAAAGGGCTTAATTAGCCCTTTTATGAAATCTAGATCAAACTAACAACACATTAAAGCGCTGCAATCTGCTCCATATTCGCTTTAATCTTCGCTAATTGATCAGCAAATTCAGCAAGTTTCACTTTCTCACCTTCAACCACAGCCGTAGGTGCTTTTGCCACAAAACCTTCATTCGAAAGTTTATTGGCAATTTGATCATGCTGTTTTTGAACCTTGTCTAAGTCTTTTTGCAGACGACCCAATTCCGCTTTCGGGTCAATCAAGCCCTTCATTGGAACGTAAACAGATACGTGACCGACTACACTCGATGAAGATAATGGTGGTTGTTCGCCATCCGCCAAGAAGGTAATGCTTTCAACTTTTGCCAATGCTTTAAACAATGCTTCAATACGTGTGATCTGTGCTTTCTCAGCATCAGTGGTGTTTTGCAGAAGAACAGGCAACAAACGCGCATTACCTAGACCCATCTCACCACGGATGTTACGTACCGCACCAATCAAACCTTGCAGCCATTGCATATCTGCTTCAGCTTGGTCGTTGATCAGTGCTTGGTCAGCAACAGGGTACTGCGCCAACATAATCGTTTCGCCAACAATGTTTAGTTTCGGTGCAAGCGTTTGCCAGATTTCTTCAGTCAGATAAGGCATCAACGGATGCGCTAAACGTAAAGACGCTTCCATCACCGCTAACAATACACGACGTACTTCAGCTTTACGCTCTTCAGACACATTTTCGTCATTGAGGACAGGCTTAGTCAGCTCAACATACCAGTCACAGTATTCATTCCAGATGAACTCGTAAATCGCTTGTGCAGCCAGGTCTAAACGGTAGGTTGCAAATGCTGTTTGCACCGCTTGTTCCGCTTTTTGCAGACGGCTTACGATCCATTGTTCAGGCAATTCCCAAAGGTCTTGACGTGCTTCTGAACCAATAGTTTGACCTTCGACATTCATCATCACGAAACGGGTTGCGTTCCAGATTTTGTTGGCAAAATTACGGTAACCTTCAACACGTTTCATGTCGAACTTGATGTCACGACCAGTGTTGGCAAGCGCACAGAAGGTGAAACGAACCGCGTCTGTACCGTAAGATTGAATACCTTCAGGGAATTCTTTACGGGTTGATTTTTCAATCTTCGCTGCTTGTTTCGGGTTCATCAAACCTGTTGTACGTTTTTGTACTAAGGTTTCAAGATCCACACCATCAATCAAGTCTAATGGATCAAGTACGTTACCCTTAGATTTAGACATCTTCTGACCTTCGCCATCACGTACCAAACCGTGAACGTACACGGTTTTAAACGGCACTTGTGGCGTACCATCTTCATTTTTCATGAAGTGCATCGTAAGCATGATCATACGAGCAACCCAGAAGAAGATGATGTCGAAACCTGTTACCAATACATCAGTCGGGTGGAAAGTATTTAAGAAATAGTTTTCTTTATCTTTCGCAGCGTCACCTGTCCAACCTAAAGTTGAGAATGTCCAAAGACCAGATGAGAACCATGTATCCAATACATCTTCATCTTGGTTCAACTCAACATCGGCAGGAATGTTGTTTTTCGCACGTACTTCAGCTTCGTCACGACCCACGTAAACATTACCTTCAGCGTCGTACCAAGCAGGGATGCGGTGCCCCCACCACAATTGACGCGAGATACACCAGTCTTGAATGTTATTCATCCAAGCCATGTACATATTGCTGTACTGTTCAGGCACGAACTTGATACGACCATCTTGAACCGCTTCAATGGCAGGTTTCGCAAGTGGCGCAATTTTTACATACCATTGGTCAGTCAGTAATGGCTCAACGATCACGCCTGAACGGTCACCGCGAGGTGGTTTTAATGTGTAAGGTTGGATCTGATCTAACCAGCCTTCAGTTTCAGCTTGTTCAACGATCTTCTTACGTGCTTCAAAACGCTCTAAACCCATGTAGTCCGCAGGGGCAGGAATGGTTTTAGAAATCTGCTCGCCCGCTTTCGCGATGTATTCAAACTCAGCCAACACTTCAGCATTTTTGTTGAAAATGTTGATGATTGGCAATTCGCAACGTTTACCCACTTCATAGTCATTGAAGTCGTGTGCAGGGGTGATTTTTACACAGCCTGTACCGAATTCTTTGTCTACATATTCGTCTTTTACGATTGGAACTGCACGACCTGTGATTGGTAAGATTATATTTTTACCTACTAGATCAGCATAACGTTCATCATCCAGTGCAACCGCAACCGCAGTATCACCCAATAATGTTTCAGGACGCGTCGTTGCAACTACGATGTGATCTTTACCATCGTGGGTGCGGAGTGACTTATCTTCAAAGAAATATTTGAAGTGCCACAATGAACCTGCTTCTTCTTTATCAGACTCAACTTCCAGGTCAGAAAGGGCAGTTTGCAGTTTTGGATCCCAGTTCACCAGACGTTTGCCGCGGTAGATCAGGCCTTCTTCGTGAAGTTTTACAAACACTTCTTTTACTGCGTTTGATAAACCATCATCCATCGTGAAGCGTTCACGTGACCAGTCTACAGAAGAACCTAGGCGACGGATTTGACGGGTGATGTTACCGCCAGATTGTTCTTTCCATTCCCAGACTTTTTCGATGAATTTTTCACGGCCAAGATCATGACGGCTAATGCCTTGTGCACCCAACTGACGCTCAACCACCATTTGCGTTGCAATACCTGCGTGGTCAGTACCCGGTTGCCATAAAGTATTTTTACCAGACATACGGTTATAACGGGTTAACGCGTCCATGATGGCATTGTTGAAACCATGACCCATGTGCAGGCTACCAGTGACGTTTGGTGGCGGAATCATGATACAGAAAGATTCGCCTTTTTCAGACGGCTTAAAGTAACCACGCTCTTCCCAAGTTTGGTACCATTTTTTCTCGATCTCGGTCGGATCGTAGGTTGTCGCGATATTTTGCGCTGAGTCAGTCATAGTCTAAACAGATCAAAAGTGAATGAAAAATTGCATCTATTGTAGCAAAAAAAATAGTGCGTGCGGCAGCTTAACCAAATGCAAACTTTAGCCAATTGGCATGTATAGCAACTCATCGTATGATAGAACGATAAAAAAACGCGACTCATCGCAGCATATCAAAAAGGATAATAAGATGAGCTATAGCATTTCCCTGAAGCTTCAACCCGAAACCCATCAGCGCTTTAAAGATCTTCATTCCAGATTAAATGCCGGCGAGCGAGACAGTCTTGCCAGACCCTTAGGTGAAAATCTGGCCGATATGGCCTGTGAAATTATTGACCAGATTTTTGGTCAGGTGGTGCAGCTGGCCAATTCACCGGACAGTGAGTCCGAAAAAGTGATTCAGCAGATTATGCATAACACCCGTAAATATATGCCGTGGTCGGTTTCGTTGTTTGGCAATGAGCGGCTGATGCCTATGGTGAACTATTTGCATCGCATGACCTATGAGTATCAAGGTGATGCTTTTGTCCGTTATCCGGTAGAAAAATTGCTGGTGATGGAACTGCTCGGCTGTATTGACCAGATGAAAAATGGTAATCACCAATATGTATCACCCGCTTTAAAAGCCTTTACTCAGGTGGTCGATCAAGGGGTGACGCATTTAATCCGTGAACCGAAAAAAATGTTGAAATTTAATGTCGTGGTCGATAAAACCTTGAATGGGGTGATTCATTTAACCACCCAGTTAGGCTATAAACGTTTTGACAAGCTCGGTAGCATCTATGATGCCGATACGATGAGTTATTATTTTGAGAATTTGCTGGCATTTCTGGAAGATGAAATGCAGCACCATATTCATTAAAACAAGGGAAAGAGGATTTCATGGCGAAAGTTGAAGACTTAAATGGAAAAGTGGTCTGGATTACCGGCGCATCTTCAGGGATTGGCAAGGCGATTGCCCAGCAATGTGCTGCACTTGGGGCACAGGTGGTACTGACTGCACGTCGGCATGAAGAACTGGAAAATGTTCGCCAAAGTCTCACTAATCCAGATCAGCATATTTCAGTCATTGCCGATATCACGGATGAAAGCCAGGTTCGTCATGCCTATGAACAGGTTTTGCAACAAAAAGGCCGGATTGACTGGCTGATTAATAATGCAGGACTCAGTCAACGTGCCCTGATTCAGCACACCACCATGCAGACTGAACGCGCTATTATGGAAGTGGATTATTTCTCGCAGGTGTTTCTCACCAAAATGGTATTGCCGACCTTTCTGGCACAAAAATCAGGTCGTATCGTGTTTATTTCCAGTGTGGCAGGTTTGCTTGGCACCCAGTATCGCGCCTCCTATTCAGCAGCCAAAGCAGCGATTCATATGTGGGCCAATAGTTTACGTGCTGAAGTTGCTGATCAGGGCGTTCAGGTCTCAGTGATTTTCCCGGGCTTTGTCAAAACCAATGTCTCTTTTAATGCCTTAAATGGTGAAGGCAAACCGCAAGCCAAGCAGGATGAAGCAATTGAAAATGGTTTAGAGGCTGATGATTTTGCTAAACAGACGGTGAGGGCATTACAGCAGGGCGAGGAATATATTGTAGTTAGCGGCAAGAAAGAAAAACTGGGCGTACTGGTTTCACGTATTTCACCAAAGATGCTGTATAAAATGATTCGCAAGACTAAAGTGAAATAAGTTATCGAGCATAAATAAAAGGGCAGGAGTGCCCTTTTTTTGATATTTCTTAAAAAGAGAAAATTAAAATAGATCTTTTTCATAAATCAAAACATGATCGTTATATTCATATTTAAATTTCCGTCTCCCTCTGGGATGAGAAGCATAGCTTAGCAAGAGAATGAAGGGATTTCTTAGAAAAAAACCTCTCCTGCAAGGAGAGGGAATTCCCTTTATAGTGATTCCATAATGATTTATGGAAGAACTCTAATATATGTACCATTTATTTCTGGAGAATCTGATCCAAAGAGTACAGTTCCGATAACACGGATATGCAGAAAATTACCTTTTCACTCTGGTACTTAAGCCAAAAGCCGGTATGTTAATTAAAAATAACAGCCAACTGGAATAAGCTCATTCGATGAAAACACCGGTGCCAGACTACCTCAAGCATGTTTTAACTTCCTGCCGTGACAATCATAAAGGTGCCTTGGCAGATTATATTCCTGAGCTGGCAGCAGTCGATCCAGATAAGTTTGCTTTGGCACTTTCCACCGTAGATGGCACGATCTATTCCACCGGTGATGACGAAGTTGAGTTCACCATGCAGTCTATGTCCAAGCCTTTTGCCTATGCTCTGGCTTTGCAGAAAGTCGGCTTGACCAAGGTCATGGAAAAAGTAGGCGTGGAACCTTCGGGCGAAGCCTTTAACCAGATTTCACTGGAGAAGGATTCCAATATTCCAAAAAATCCGATGATAAATTCGGGTGCAATTACCACCCACTCCTTGATTCCCTATAAACGGACAGTGTCCCGTGCAGAGCAATTGCGCCGTTTTTTAAGTGGTTTGGCTGGGCGTGAACTGAGTTTTGATACCGATGTATATACCTCCGAACTGAAAACAGCGTTTCGTAACAGATCCTTGGGCTATATGCTGCGTACCGTGGGGGTGCTGGAAGAAGATCCGGAAGCGATTGTGAATGGTTATATCAAGCAATGCTCAATCAAGGTGACGGTCAAAGACCTGGCGATGATAGCCGGGGTACTCGCCAACGGGGGAATTCAGCCACAGACTGGTAAAAAATTGCTGGACCGTTCTGTAGTGCGGCAAGTCCTGAGTGTGATGCTCACTTGCGGCATGTATGATGCAGCCGGTGACTGGCTGACCACGGTGGGTATTCCGGCCAAAAGTGGGGTTGCAGGCGGTATTATCGGCGTGTTACCTGGACAGGTGGGTATCGCCGTGTTTTCTCCGCGAATTGATGAGCATGGACATAGTGTGCGTGGCGTCGATATTTTTGAACGTATGTCCCGGGAAATGGGTCTGCATTTAATGGAAGGGACGCCATCGGCACAAACTATTTTGCAAAGTCGTTATCTCACCGGTAAACGTGATCATGTGGTGGTATATGAACTACGTGGCGTATTGCAGTTTACTGAATCGGAAATGCTACTGCGTATTTTGGAAAATGAACCGGAAGGCAAAAAACGAATTGTGTTGGATCTGACCAATTTGACCTTAATTCATAATGTTGGTGCCCGAATGTTATTTGAAGGTGTGGCCCGTTTGAAAAAGGATGGTCATCCAGTCGTGGTGGTTGACTCGGAAGGAATTTTGAGTGAAGCCCAAATGAAGGGAAATAAAAGGGTCGTGGTCAAAGAAAAACTGACCAAGTATCTGGAAAAATTTCAATAGACGTTTTTCTGCCAGCTTGCTTCAGAATAGGATATCTGTCAGTAAATAAAAAAGCCCCGATAATGCGAGGCTTTTTTCAAATCTTGAAATTCTTATTTAATATGTTCAGCAATATCCGTAAAGATCACGCCTAACCCATGTGCACCTGCATCAGGATAGCCCAAGCTACGGTCACCGACCGTACCGGCACGACCCATACGCGCCACGATATCTTTGGTGGATTCTGCACCTTTTATTGCCGCCGCTGCACCCAACACAAAGTTTTCTTTAAACGTCTTGTGGGTATTGGCTGACCAGGAATATGCACATGGCACTAAGGCATCAATCAGGGTCTTGTCACCAACAACTGCTCCACGACCAAATGAACGCTCACCGGTAACTTGAATACCTTTCACTGCTGCTTGCAGCATCTCGGCAAAATCTGCCACAGTTAATGTGGTTTTGCCTTGAATGGCTTTACTCGCTGCACGAAATGCTGAACCCCAGATCGGACCTGATGCACCACCACAGTGTTCCATAATAATCATTGAACTGTTCAGCAAGAATTCATCCATGTGCTGGGTTTGAATCAGGCTTTGCCATTCGCGTTTCAGCTGTTTAAAACCTTTAGCTACACTCATGCCAAAGTCACCATCACCTGCATGGGCATCCAGCTCGCAGAATGGCACTTCGTTTTTGATAATGCAGGCAGCCATCACATCGACCACATAACGCATATTTTCAATCGTGAACTGTTCATTTTGAATTTCAGCATGTTCGGGCTGAGTTTCAACTTCCGTATTTATTACATCTTCTGCTGCGGCATTTTTTGTTGAGAAGATTAAAGGCTGTGCTGCTGAACCATCCATTTTAAGAGCGGGCGTATTGGCCTCTGCATCTAAATAACCTTTCAGTTCATCATCTACCGCAAGTAGTGAAACAGAAGCACCGTTCATGTCGATACTGGTCATGTAGTTGCCAACAAATGTACGGTAAATTTTGATGCCTTTACGCGCAAGGTGTTCGCAAACATCATGGTTAAACACATATAGTTCTTGCATCGGGGTTGAGCCAAAGCCGTTGACTAGAACAGCAACTTCAGTCAGATCAGGACGGTCCAGAAACAGGTCATCGATAATACGTTGTGCCAGTTCTTGGGATGGCAGGATTTTTTCACGACGGATACCCGGTTCGCCGTGGATGCCGACGCCGTATTCCATTTCATCATCGGCTAGGGTAAAGGTCGGTGTACCTTTGGCAGGAACGGTACATGAGGTATAGGCGAAACCAAGACTAATCACGTTATCTGCTGCTTTTTGAGCCACGGCTTTGACTTCCGCAAGCTCTAAACCTTTTGATGCTGCTGCACCTGCAATTTTATGTACAAATACAGTACCCGCCACGCCACGACGGCCGACTGTGTAGAGGCTATCTTTAACGGCAATATCATCTGCCACTTTCACATAATCGACTTTAATGCCATCTTCTATAGCTAAAGCTGCACCATTCTGGAAATTCATCATATCGCCAGAATAGTTTTTGATGATCATCAACACGCCTTTGTCCGTTGCGACATGTTGCAGGGCTTTATAGACCTGAATTTGAGAAGGTGATGCAAATACGTCACCGCATACGGCTGCGTCTAACATTCCTGTACCGACAAAACCTGCATGTGCAGGTTCATGCCCGCTACCACCACCACTGATCAGGGCGACATTTTGGTGTTTTTCTTTTCGGGAAATGATTTTATAAGATTCATTAAATGCCAGTTCTGGATGTGCTAGAACAAAGCCTTTGCACATTTCGACAACGATGTTTTCAGCACCGTTCATGAGTTTCTTCATTGGAACACCAAGAGTCATTGATTTGGGAGATAAATTTATTGGTCTATTATTCATGAAAGTGATGAATTTTGCAGACTTAAAAGTGTAAAAACGGATGATTTGGGTATGATGGATTAGAAAAGGGACATTTTTTATTTTTTACCTTTCCCTATAAAGAAAGAGTGTTGTAGGAAAGAGCCTTAGTCAAAAAGTTCTTTTAATCATGATTTTATAGTGAGTCATTTTTTAAATTAGTAATAGGGTTGTTTTTCAAATATCTGAAAATTATAATTTAATTTTTTAATAACTTTAAATTATGGAAGATTTTTCAGAAGTAAATTTTTTGGTAGGCATTAATGGAAGCGGTAAAAGCCGTGTATTAAATACTATCGGTCAAAAATATTTAAAAAGAAATGAGAATGTTATAGCAATCTCCAATACTGTTTTTGATAAGTTTAATGCAAGAGGTTACAAAAAATTAAGTGCAAGGGGCGGAAAGGAGTTTCTAAAAAAGACAATTATTAACTCTCTTTTAAATGAAAATAATAATATTTACAATGTTTTAGAGTACTTGGGGTATGAGACAGAAGTCACTACATTAATATCATTTTATTCTGATTTTGAAGGTGATTTTCTTGATTATTTCTTAAGAAGAATAGAAAAATATAATAAGTTTGATATAACCAATGAGAAGAATTACATTGATTATGATTTAAGGGAGCTTGAGAGCTTTTGTAATCAATTAAAGAAAAGTTTGCATCCTTATAATGAATATGAATATTTTTTTGACTTCGGTTATTGGGGAGGAGCGAGAGAAAAAATTTACTCTTTATCAATATTTAAAAAATTCTATGATTTATTTAGTAATAAAAAAATATTTAAAATAGATTTTATTTTATTTAAAGGTGGTGAGAAATTTAATTTAGATGGTGCGAGTTCAGGTGAGTCTCATTTTTTAGCCCATATGTTGTTTTTAAGTGGAAAGCTAGAAAAAGATAAAAAGAATATAATATTAATAGATGAGCCAGAAATAAGTTTACATCCCAAGTGGCAGAGAGAATATGTATTAAAATTATATGATTACTTTTATATGTATGATTTTAATCTATTTTTGGCGACTCACTCACCATTGATGATTTCTAAGGTACAAGTAAATAGTAGACAACTATATACTAATTATATTGGCAATATAAAATATAAAATATTTAAAGTTGAAAATCAGAAATTGACAGAAATAAAAGAAGAAGAAGATTACAGTGTCGAGTCTTTATATTGGGAAATTTTTGGAATCTTAACGCCCGATAATTCTTTTTTATCTAGATATTGTATTGATTTACTAGATAAATATGATTTAAAAGAAATTACACGCCACCAAATAGAACAAAAATTTCAAGAACTTAAGGAAGCATGTGATCTTGAAATACAGAGAAAGACGTTAGATAAAATATTTGATGAATTTGTAAGGGGTTAAATAAATGGACTCTGTAGATTTCTCAAATTATCAATGTATATATCCTAAGCTAACTAAAAAAGGCAAACCGAGAGTCCACCCATGTATTTGTAAAAATAAACCTTGGGATTGCAAATCTTTTAAAACACTAAAAGAGGAAATTAAAGAACAGTTAAAATCTGAATTTGATTTAAGGTGCTCATATTGTTTAAGAAAATTTTCTAAAGATGAAGACATTATTGTTCATATAGAACATGTATTACCTAAAGATGTTTATACAAAATATACTTTTGATCATAGAAACTTAGCTTTGTCATGCCCTAGATGTAATACTGGATCTCAAAAGGGAACTAGAGTTGATTTCATCAATAATCTATTATCAGATAAAGGTTACGATGATGCCATTGATTTTTCTTTAGATAATTTTAAGTTTATTCATCCTGTACTAGAAAAAAATATTAACTTTTATCAATTAATTAGTTTAGATATTGATAATGAAGTTTTTAGAAGATATAAAATTATTAACAATCATTCTAAGCTCCGCTACACATTTAAGTTTTTTAATTTAAAGAGAATTGAAGTAGGAAGTTTGGATAGTTGTATGGGAATTCCTAGAATACAAATACAAAGGCTTAAAGATAAATATTTAAGGATTCCAACCCAAATATAAAAAATCCCCTCAATCGAGGGGGTTTTTTCTAATCTAAGCTAACAGATTTTTAAACCACAGAATCATCCAAATTCGGCGCTAACCAACGTTTCGCTTCATCTAATGTCCAACCTTTACGCTTCGCATAATCTTCTAACTGATCGCCAGAGATTTTACCTACGTTAAAGTATTCAGTTTCTGGGTTTGCATAGTAGAAACCGCTGACAGATGAAGGTGGCCACATTGCAAAACTTGTCGTTAAGTACGTACCAATCTTGTCGGTTGTACCTAACCAATCAAAGAGTGGTGCTTTTTCAGAATGTTCAGGACAAGCAGGGTAGCCCGGTGCAGGACGAATACCCACATACTTCTCTTTAATCAAATCTTCATTTGAAAGTTGCTCGTCTGCTTGGTAGCCCCAGAACTCTTTACGAATACGCTCATGTAAGTGCTCCGCAAATGCTTCTGCAAAACGGTCACCCAAGGCTTGAACCATAATTGCGTTATAGTCATCGCCTTTGGCTTTGTATTCTTGAGATAACTCTTCCGCACCGAAGATTGACACGGTAAAGCCACCCAAGTAATCCTGAGCTACATCTTTTGGCGCAATAAAGTCAGCCAGCGAGTAGTTCGCTTTACCGGTGACTTTGTCAGACTGCTGACGGAGGTGCTCAAAGCTGTGCGTTACATTGCCATTTTCATCAGTCACCGCAACAGTATCCGCTGCGACACGGTTTGCAGGATAAATGCTAAACGTCGCACGCGCATCGAAACGTTTATTCTCGATGATGTCTTTTAGCATGGCTTGAGCTTGTTCATACAAGTCACGCGCTGCTTCACCCACCACTTCATCTTCAAGGATTTTCGGGAATTTACCTGCCAGGCTCCAGGAAATAAAGAACGGCGTCCAGTCAAAATATTCCACCAAAGTTTCAAGCGGATAATTTGTGAAAGTTTCAGATCCGATGAAGTTTGGTTTAACCGGTGCATTCTTGTCGAAGTCAATTTTGAAACCATTTTCAACTGACTCTTGATAAGACAATTTCGCCGCTTTCGGCTGTTTATTGGCAAGACGGGTACGGATTTTTTCATAATCTGCTGCATAGTCCGCCATCAATTGTGGTTTCATTTCAGCAGAAAGTAATTGTGTGGTCACACCTACAGCACGAGATGCATCGGCAGTATAGAACACACCATCATTTTGATATTGCGGAGCAATCTTCACCGCAGTATGTGCTTTCGATGTGGTCGCACCACCAATCATCAGTGGAATGTTAAAGCCTTTACGTTGCATTTCTTTGGCAACAAAGACCATTTCATCCAATGACGGAGTGATCAAACCAGACAAACCGATGATGTCCACTTTCTCATCAATGGCCGTTTGTAGAATCTTCTCACATGGCACCATTACGCCAAGGTCAACAATGTCATAACCGTTACAGCCAAGTACCACGCCCACGATATTTTTACCGATGTCATGTACGTCGCCTTTTACCGTTGCAAGCAAGATTTTACCTTTGGCTTCGCCTTGGGTTTTTTCTGCTTCAATAAACGGGTTGAGCCAAGCCACAGCTTGCTTCATCACACGTGCAGATTTTACCACTTGTGGCAGGAACATTTTACCAGCACCGAACAGGTCGCCGACCACGTTCATACCTGCCATGAGTGGTCCTTCGATCACATCTAAAGGACGTGCAGATTTTAAACGGGCTTCTTCCGTATCCTGATCGATGTAAGTGGTGATGCCTTTTACCAGTGCATACTCAAGACGTTTTTCAACACTTTCATTACGCCATTCAAGGTTTTCTTCGGCTTTTTGTGCGCCTGCTTGACCACGGTATTTTTCAGCAATAGTCAGTAATTTTTCAGTCGCTTCCTGACCGCTTTCACCTTGATTACGGTTCAAGACCACATCTTCAACAGCTTCTTTCAGTTCTGCATCGATATCATCGTAAATCGCAAGCTGACCTGCGTTGACGATCCCCATGGTCAAGCCTTTCTGGATCGCGTGATACAGGAACACTGCATGGATCGCTTCACGAACAGGTTCGTTACCCCGGAATGAGAACGACACGTTTGAGATCCCGCCTGATACCATTGCATTTGGCAGGTTTTGTTTAATCCAGCCTGTTGCTTCAATGAAGTCTACGCCATAGTTATTGTGTTCTTCGATACCGGTTGCCACCGCGAACACGTTCGGGTCAAAGATGATGTCTTCGGATGGGAAGCCGACTTCATTCACCAGCACATCGTAAGAACGCTTACATATTTCTTTTTTGCGTTCAGCAGTATCCGCTTGACCATTTTCATCAAAGGCCATCACGATCACCGCAGCACCATACTGACGGCAGAGGCGGGCACGTTCTACAAACTCGTCATAACCTTCTTTTAAGGAAATCGAGTTAACAACCGCTTTACCTTGCACGCATTTCAAACCTGCTTCAATGATCTCCCATTTTGAAGAATCAAGCATGATGGGCACACGTGAAATATCTGGCTCAGACGCAATCAGATTCAGGAAGTGCACCATTGCACCCTGTGAATCGAGCATGCCTTCATCCATATTGATGTCGATGATCTGCGCACCAGCTTCAACTTGTTGACGGGCAACGTCTAAAGCTTCTGTGAAGTTTTCTTCTTTAATTAAACGAAGGAACTTTTTAGAACCAGTCACGTTGGTACGTTCACCGACGTTCACGAACAACGAATCTTTGGTGATGTTAAATGGTTCTAAACCACTTAAACGGCATGCAGGCTCAATTTCAGGAATCTGGCGAGGGGTAATGCCTGCAACAGCATTTGCAATCGCGCGGATATGATCCGGCGTAGTGCCACAGCAACCACCGGTAATATTAATTAAGCCACTTTCAGCAAATTCTTTAATAAATGCTGCAGTTTCTTCCGGCGTTTCATCATATCCACCGAAGGCATTTGGCAAACCAGCGTTTGGATGCGCTGAAACAAAGGTATCGGCAACGTCAGACACGGTTTTCACGTGTGGACGCATCGCATCTGCACCCAGCGCACAGTTAAAGCCGATAGAAAGTGGCTCCGCATGGCGCATCGAGTTCCAGAAAGCTTCAGCGGTTTGACCAGTCAATGTACGACCTGATGCATCCGTGATCGTACCTGAAATCATGATTGGCAGTTCATAGCCTAATTCTTTAAAGACTTCTTTTACTGCAAAGATGGCAGCTTTGGCATTTAAAGTATCGAACACAGTTTCGATCAGGATGATGTCTGCACCACCTTCGATCAAGGCCTTGGTCGATTCAATATAGTCAACTTTGAGTGCATCAAAAGTGATGTTACGGAACGCCGGATCATTCACGTTTGGAGAAATAGAAGTGGTACGCGATGTCGGACCAATCACACCTGCCACAAAGCGTGGTTTTTCAGGCGTTGAATATTTGGCACAGGCTTCTTTGGCCAGACGCGCTGCTTCACGGTTAATTTCAGGAACCAGATCTTCCATGTGGTAATCCGACATTGAAACACGGGTACCGTTAAAGGTATTGGTTTCAATAATATCGGCGCCAGCTTCTAAGTAAGCTTCATGAATGCCTTGAATGATTTGTGGTTGAGTCAGCACCAGCAAATCATTATTGCCTTTGAGATCATAGGCCCAGTCAGCAAAACGCTCACCACGATAATCGGCTTCTTCCAGTTTATGGCGCTGGATCATGGTACCCATCGCACCATCGATAATTAAAATTCTTTTGGCAAGAAGTTCTTTTAAAGTGGTAAGTGTAGACATTCAAACTTTCTCAGCAGAAATCAAAAAAAACGACGCTAATCTTAGCAGATTAGTTGGCTGATTTCTGCTGAGATTGCTCAGAATGATGGATAAGCATGATATGAAAATTTGATAAGTCATCTAGAAAAACAACAAGTTTTAAAATTCGGATCAGAAAATATTGCACTCTCGAATCTGATTCGATGCCTTTCAGGCAGTAAACAAAATCAAAAAATTAAGCTGATGCTTTCATTCATGAAATTGTCATATTGATGGCTTATGCTGTGCAAATGAAACTTTTGCTCTGCTTGATGACAGGTAGGGCATGAATCGTTTTGGTAGCAAAATATGTGCGGTTGCTGAGCTTAAATAAGCTGGAATCCTCTCTTAAGTAATTGATTTATAAAATCAAAATCTAGTGTTTTAGTCGGAATTAAACAGGACGAATAGCAGCAAGAAAATCCAAATAATTGCTTCATATGACAGCAGTTTGTCATATAATTGTCACAATTTAACTGAACAATATGGGGATTCTTGAATCCTCTATTCCTGCTTGCATGAATCCTAATCAAACTCCCGTAGATTCAGCACACGGGTCGGCTTCCCAAAAGTCGACCAATGTTCATGTGCCAACACCGAAATTCTTTATGCCGGTGTTCCTGACTCTTATTATCACTACGCTGATTTATATCGGCTTCCAGTTGTCTGCAGATTTAGCGCATGTACCGGCCTTGGGCTTGTATTCAGTTATTTTGTTAGCGACGGCACTTTTTATTGCGTTGAGCTTTGAGTTCGTCAATGGCTTTCACGATACCGCCAATGCTGTGGCCACAGTCATTTATACCAATGCACTTTCAGCTCCTGTCGCAGTGATGTGGGCCGGCTTCTGTAACTTCCTTGGGGTTATGGTCGCCAGTGGTGCGGTCGCTTACGGCATTATTGCGTTATTGCCAGTCGAGCTGATCATGAATGTCGGCTCCGGAGCAGGTTTTGCCATGGTTTTTGCCATGCTGATCGCGGCAATTCTCTGGAATCTGGGAACCTGGTTCCTCGGTATTCCGGCATCCAGTTCACATACCCTGATCGGTTCGATTCTGGGTGTGGGCATCATGAACTATATTCTGAATGCCGGTACTGGCGCTTCAGGTATAGACATGGAGCAGGTGATGAAAGTCGGTAAGGCGCTGTTATTCTCGCCTTTAATCGGTTTTGCATTTGCTGCGATTGTGTTCCTGCTGGTGAAAAAAATCTTCAAGCGTCAACTGGAATTGTTCCAGCCACCTGAAGGTAACAAGCCACCGCCACCATTGATTCGTGCCATGCTGATCTTTACCTGTACTGGGGTGAGCTTTGCCCATGGTTCAAATGACGGTCAAAAAGGTATGGGCCTGATCATGCTGATCCTGATCGGTTGTGTGCCTTTGGCGTACTCGCTGAACAAGAGTCTGGATGCACAACATATTCAGTCTTTTGGTCAGTTATCTGCACAAACAGCGGATGTGATCTATCCAAATCATCAGGATATTCCGGATGAACAGGCCCGTGATGTCATTACCAAGTACATTCAGACCAAGGAAATTACGCCTGAAGTCGTGCCTGCATTGGCAAGTTTGACGGATCATCTAGGTGAAAAAGTTGCTAGCTATACCAGCATCAAGGATGTTCCTGAAGCTCAAGTGTCTGAATTCCGTAATGATATGTACCTGAGTACTACCGCATTTAAACGTTTGGATAAAGCAGAAGCTTTACCAACAATGAGTGCTGCACAGGAAAAAACAGTAGATGAATACCGTGACAATCTGGATTCATTCCTGCAATACATCCCGACCTGGGTGAAAGTGGCGACAGCCTTGGCACTTGGTCTGGGTACGATGGTCGGCTGGAAGCGTATTGTCGTGACGGTTGGTGAGCGTATTGGTAAACAGCATATGACTTATGGTCAGGGTATGTCTGCCGAACTGGTTGCGATGTCGACGATTGCTGCAGCGGATGGCTTCGGTATGCCGGTATCCACTACCCATGTATTGAACTCTGCAGTAGCAGGTACCATGGTGGCGAACAAGTCAGGTCTGAACTTCCAGATGGTGAAAACCATTCTGTCTGCCTGGATCTTTACTTTGCCTGCAACGATCTGCCTGTCAGGCGGTTTGTATTGGGTACTGTTAAAAGTGTTCTAAGTTATTTAGACATAAAAAAAGCTGCTCTAGAGCAGCTTTTTTTATGGGTGGAAGAAAAATTAAGGATGTAAAAGAGGAATCTAAATTACGATTAAGGCGACAGGGATGTCGCCGTTAGGCTGTGATATAGGGACATATCATCAGCTTAACAAAAGATTTTTGTTACTTTTGATCTTTCAAAAGTAAAGAAAAAAAGAAGCTATAAAATAGATCAACTTAAATCTGCCCAAAGCACATTCATAAGAATTTGAATGATTGAAAGCCTAAATTAACCTCTCCCTAACCCTCTCCTAGAAGGAGAGGGAACGCTCATTTTCAATTAAAGTTCTCTCTGCTTTAGGGATGAGCAGCACTGCTACGCAACGAGGGGAGAACTTTAAAAATAACGATTACCTTTCTTATGGAAAAATTGGATGAAGATAATAAAAAAATTACTTCTTCAACTTACTCAATAATCCTTTTGGCAACTTCTCTGTCGCAAAACCATATAGTGCAGCAAAAGGTAGTGCGGTACGTGCCAGATAGGCCACTCGCCACAAACCACCATGATTCGCGCCATGCATCATCAATTCAAGCGGATGGTTGAGTTTTACTTCAGGATTGGCCACCGATTCCGGATTACGCAGATCATGAATCCATAGTGCCGCCATAATCGCATTGGTGGTTTCAGGCGCGAAAGCTTCAACATCAAACAGGCTGGCACCGTTAAATGCGGCTTTTAATAGCGGATTCTTGGTCACGGAATAGGTGGTCGTCGAAGGCGCAATATTGATACTGACCCGTTGGCCTTGAGCGCGAGCCAAGGTGGCACGCCATTGCTGGATACGTTTTGCCAGCGCATAGTTCGGGCCTTGTTCAACTACTAGACAGTCACAAATGCCATATGCCTGATCACCAGACTGAATCAGTTCATGCGCATTTTTCTGGAAAAAATGTTTGCGGCTTAAAGCTGAAACCCCTTTAGAAAGGATCGTCTGTACCTTAGAGCGTTCAGTATATTTTACTTTAGAGGCTTCGATCACTTCACTCGGAACCGCATAAACATCGGTCGGCGTACACATGTACATCAGGCTGGTATTAGCTTTTTGCTGGCTGACATGCTGCATGATGGCATCCATCGCCATGGAGACCCGAACATGCTTTTCACCATCCAGATAGGCAATTGCAGCCAGATCCAGATCCTGCTCGAACTGTAATAACCATTTGGCAATTTCAGGAATCTGGGTCAGCAAATTCGCCCCCAGTTTTTCTTTTAAAATATCAAGTGAAGTATCAGTAGGCAGGTCTTCAGTACATGGCGCATACAGCGTGGCATTGCCTTGGTTGATGGTATCAACAATCTTGCCCCATACACGGGTATTCGGCAGATCAATCGCTACAATATTGGCTTTCCATTTCGCCAGCCAGGTCAGAGGACCGGCTTCAGATGCTGCACCAAACAGCACCGCCGTCCGATCTGACAAGTCAAACCATTCAGGATGTACCACACATTCACGCAGGGCATTGGCATGACTGGTTTCCACGATGCCTTGGCTTTCCCAGCGCTCAATCTGCTCCAATAAGGCATCACCTTGCAGCTTTTGACCGTGGTAAGGCACATACCATTCTGGTGCCGATTTGCTATTACCTGTCAGCTTGAAGGTATGCAACTGACCTGCGGGCAGAGTTAAAGCATCTTGTAATACATACTTTTGACCATCACGGTAAAATTCAAAAGTCTGATGGGCCTTTGCCAATCCATCTTCAGCAATTTTCAAGCTGGCTTCAGGAGAACTCAGTCCCTGTTCGACCAGTTGCTTAAAATGTACTGTGTAGTGTTTGCGCCAGTTTTTTTCTGATTGTGCCTGTTGAGAACTGTGTGAATCGACATTGGCTAAGGCTGCTGCGATGATCGCGCGTCCTGCTTTGGAGCTACTTGGTTTTTGTTGCGGAGACTGAAGAGGAAATTGAAGACCGTCTGGTGTAATGGACATGCAAAATATCTCGAGAATGATAGTAATTAATATACAGATGTATATATTATCGCTGCAAAATTCAGTCCAAGATTGGCATTAAGTGACATCATCACTTTCTAATATATTACGAGATGTTTCAAACGAATAAGAGAGCAGTAGCTCTCTTATCCATTTTCAGTAGAAATATGAGGCTTAACTCATATGTAGCTTTATTCCTTCAATATTTAAAAAACCTGATTAAAACGGAACCTGCATCAGTTTATTCAGGAAATGCGGAATCAGGCGTGGCTCCAGAATAATCGTCATGACCACCCCGTAAGCCGCTCCCCATAAATGCGCGCTGTGATTAATGTTGCTATTGCCTTTTTTGCCTGACCAGATGCTATAAGCTACATACAGCACAGCAAAAATAATGGCAGGAACCGGAATGAAGAACACAAAGATCAACTTCCAAGGTTCAAACAGAATATAGGCAAAAAGTACAGCCGAGACTGCACCGGAAGCGCCGAGACTGGCCCAGCGCGCATCATTTTTATGCTTCAGGTAACTTGGCAGAATCGCTGCGATCAGACCACCGAGGTAAAACAGGATAAAACCCAGGTCATACAGATATTGACGATAAAAGCTTTCAATCACGCTGCCGAAGAAGAACAGGGTAATCATGTTAAACAAGAGATGAGCTCCATCCGCATGGATAAAGCCATGCGTAATAAAGCGGTCATATTGTCCACGTTGCAGTGCCGGTGGCCAGAAAATCAGGCGATTCATCACCGTCTCTTTGGAGAAAGCAATAAATGACACAATACAGGTGATCAGAATAATGGTCACGGTATGATTAAAAGGTAAATCAAGCATATAAATGATTCTAAGGGTGCCTATTTGCCAATTATCATGCCATTAAAATTAAGCTAAAGTTGTACTTTTATAATAAATCCGACAATTTTAGTTGATTTTTAAAAATTACCCCGCATCTTCAGTTAAAATGGCCGCTTGAGCTTGAGGAAATTATTGTTATGTCGACTGAGAACAGCAGCACTCCAGTTGTTGGTGAAATTCCCAACTTATTGATTACACCAACAGCACAAGAGTATTTAAAGGATCTACTGGATAAACAGAACACCCCGGGTATTGGTGTGCGTGTTTTTGTAGAGCATCCGGGTACTCCTCGCGCTGAATGTTGCATGGCCTATAGTGCACCTGATGAAGTTGTACCGACAGATTATAAGCAGGAATATCCTGATTTCCCTGCTTTTATCGACTCGCCATCTATTCCGTATTTACTCGATGCCGTGATTGACTACAACAAAGACCGTTTTGGTGGTCAGTTGACTTTCCGTGCACCGAATTCCAAAGTGCCACGCGTGGGTCCAGACGCATCGGTAGAAGAGCGTATTACCTATGTCTTGCAGTCTGAAATTAACCCGGGTCTTGCAGGCCATGGCGGTAACTGTGCACTGGTTGAAGTTAAAGAAGACCCTGAAAAAGGTTTAACCGCTGTACTTAAATTTGGTGGTGGTTGCCAGGGCTGTTCAGCGATTGATATCACTTTGAAACAAGGTGTAGAAACAACGCTAAAACAGCATATTCCTGAATTGATGAATGTCGTTGATGAAACGGATCATAGTCAGTCTGAAGGTGCGTATATGAAATAAGCTGTTCTATATAACAGTTCATTTATCGCATATAAAAAAACCTCGAACTTTCGAGGTTTTTTTATATCTGGCTTAAAATTTAGTAAATATTAATGATAATAATTATCAATAGCAATTGAATTTGAGTAGAAAGCTGTTACACTTCGCAACCGAATAAACATGATTTCTTCATAAATATTGGGGCGCGCAAGGTATGAATAAGCCATTCTTAAAAACCACTTTGGCATTTGCTGTAACTTCACTCATGACGGGTAATGCATTTGCAGTCGAAGCTGTTGTTCCACAGGCGGAAGCGACTAAACTGCAAACGATTGTGGTGACCGCAACAGGTTATGAGCAAGATCTGGCTAAAGCACCTGCTTCCATTACTGTGATTGATCGTGGAGAATTGGATAAACGTGAATATAACGACATTACTGATGTGCTGCGTAATACGCCTGGGGTCGTGGTTTCGGGTTCGGGTTCTGCACAGACCATCAGTATTCGAGGCATGAGTTCAAACTACACCTTGTTTCTGGTCGATGGTAAGCGTCAATATGGCAAGGATGTGAACCCGAATGGGGATGATGGCGGTTTTGAGAAAAATATTCTGCCACCACTTGCCGCCATCGAACGTATTGAAATTATTCGTGGTCCAGCTTCTACACTCTATGGTACGGATGCTATGGGCGGGGTAGTCAATATCATTACCAAAAAAGTGTCGGATGAATGGTCTGGTCATGTCGAATTAGGAACCACAATTCAGGATAGTAGCCGTTCAGGTGATATTAAAAATGGTTCTGCATATCTTTCGGGTCCTTTAATTGCAGACAAGCTGGGCTTGCAGCTGGCAGTCAATAAGCAGGAACGTAATGAAGACCGTTATGTGGGCGGTTTTCGTGGCACAGAACGTGAAAGCTTAAATTCACGTCTGACCTATGCCATTAATGATGATCATGATGTTCAGGTTGAAGCCAATTTTATGCAGCAGGAATCCACGACTTCAGTCGGTAAAACGGTTGCACCCGTTCAAGGCGCTGCAGATTCATTCTCGCGTAATTACCGTAATGTTTATTCAGTAACCCATAATGGCCGTTATAGCGATAACTTGGACAGTTCATCTTATATTCAATATGAAAATTCAAAAAATCCGGATCGTGGCAATACTGAACTCGGCACCAAAGGGATTACCCTGGATACCTGGACAGCGAACAGTCAATGGAACTTAGCCTTAGGTGATCATACGCTGTCATTCGGGGGATATCTTAAAGATGAAAAACTGGTAGATAAAGCGACTAACCGTAATCCTAATGCACCTGAATTTAGTGAATTAACACGTTGGTCTGCTGCCGCTTTCTTTGAAGACACCTGGAGTATTACGGATCGCTTCGATTTAACCGCCGGTCTACGTTATGACCATGATGAAAACTATAGTGGCCATTTATCACCACGACTGTATGGAGTGTACGCGGTAAATGACAATTTTGTGGTAAAAGGCGGTGTAGCTACGGGGTATAAACAGCCTGATATTCGTGCAGCCACAGAAGGTTTCTATAGCGTCACGGGTGGCGGTGGTTCACCCTTAGCAACAGGCCGTGGCATTATTCGTGCCAATCCGGACTTGGAGCCTGAATCAAGTGTATCTACTGAATTAGGCTTCAACTGGAAAAATGATTATATCAATACATCGTTGACTGGCTTTATCACTAAATATGAAGACCGGATTACGGAAGTTCGTGCCTGTGAAACCGATACTGATGGCACCACAACAAACCGTAATAACTGGCAGAATTGGAAATGTTTCGAAGGAAATATTCCATTCTACTTTATTAGTGAACGGATTAATGTAGATGAAGCAGAAATTCGTGGTATAGAAGCAACGGTAGAAGCCAGTCTGAATGATTACACGACATTGACTGCAAACTATACTTATACTGATTCAGAGTTTAAGTCAGGTGCTTTTAAAGGCCAGCCACTGAACCAGATGCCGGAACACATGTTTAATATTGGTGTGGATTATGAGCTAAATGAGGCACTCAATGTATGGAGCCGCTTGCACCATCGTTCTGAAACCTCTGCTTACTTGAGCCGTACCTCTATGGCTCAGCCAAATCCAGGTTACCAATTTGTAGATGTCGGCTTTAACTATAAGTTCAGTCCGAATCTAACAGGTAAATTTGGTGTCTATAACCTACTGGATGAAAAAGCTGAAGATATTGATGGGGATCAACTATTGGATGGTCGTCGTTACGGTATCAGTCTGAATGCAAAATTCTAAGCAAATGACAATATAAAAAAGCCGCTTTATAGCGGCTTTTTTATTTAAATCTTAAGAATTTTCAAAGTATCTTCATGATAATAAAATTGTTCCAGATACATGCGTGCACGCTCACGTAAATGGCCTTGAGAAACCATCTGCTGGATTACCGGGCAGAGCAGATGCTGCAATTCATTCTGAATGAGAGATTCATCAATATTCAGATCACGTAATAACTGATCAAAAGTATGTTCCTGATTGCGGACATACCAGGTATGAATTCCGTCATGCACTTGCTGCTGCAGATAGTCCGTCTGGCGTATGTGATCCCAGATGTCATGACCTAAGCCGACCGTCTGATTCAGGTCCTGCAGCTCAATATAATTCTTCAAGACCGATACTGGCATGTCTTTGATTTTATGCCAGAGATTGGCCTGAAAATGATAGAGTTTCTCGTCGTCAAAATGCTGGTTCAGTACATGCTCACTCATCTGGCTGAGCTTCAGAATGTTCTTTTGCAGATAACGCGCAATGGTGCTATCGAGGTTGGTATCGGTGACATTTTCCAGTACCGATTTGCCCATTTTCATAAAGCGGGAAACCCCGGGTACGCTTTTGGCAATCATGGAGTTATCCAGATAATCCTGAATGGAATGCTGGATCAATTGGGTAATCATGGCGGAAAATGCCGGATTATTCACTATGGTTTTAATCAGACGCTGCCGATGGCCACTTTTGCTGGCCACATACTGGGCGATCTTGTCTATGGTCAATACTGGAATCAGATCGGCAATCGTGGTGGTATCATTGGCCGGATGGACCAGGGCAAAACGGATATGCTCGGCAATCTGTTCAATCAGAAAGCTGCTGGCGGCGGTACCCAGAATCTGTTTTTGCAAAAGCTGATTGATCAGTTCACAGCTCCACAGCTCTTTTAGCGTCTGTTTACGCAGCCACAAATAAAATGCATGAAACTCGCTTTGAATCGTTTCAGATTGAGAAAATGCCTGATCGAGAAAATCAAGTTGAGCATCGATCAACTGCTCAATCATCGGGTGTTTCTGCATAGCATCTCTGAAACTTAATTTAAAGGAATGAGTTTATCAGCAAGCGGGTTTTTTAGGGTCTGCGTCTTGGCCAGAAAAGGCAAATAATGTTGTGCGACCTGTTTTTCTGCTTCCAGAATCGGCATATGCCCGACATTGTTTAAAATCACCGGTTTTTCGGCACGTTTCAGCAGGGCATGCAGTTCTTTAACTACTTCGACATTAATGATCCGATCCTGTCTGCCCCATAAAATCAAGGTGGGTGCTTCTACCGTGCGGGTCAGGCGGGCAAAGGTTTCCGGTGTATAAATCCGATTTAGCATCACCACCTGATCAATCGATTTGCTGGTTTGTTCAGCGCGTGAAATCAACAGTTTTTCCTGTGCATGCCGTAACTGATAAGGAATCACTGGCGGATTCTGCATCAGCTGTTTGGAAACATCTTGCAGATCACCGGGTTTGCTGACGATCAGGTCTTTTAAGGCTTGAGGATCTTTGGTATAGGGAGTATTCCCCATTTTGTAAAGACCAGCACTATTGATTAAAAAAAGACTTTGCGTATCGAAAGGATATTGTGAAGCATACACCGTAGCAATCGAGCCGCCTAAGGAATGCCCAGCAATATGTAAATTCTCGTCCACATTTAAGGTTTCAAGGAACAAACGCAGCTGCGAGGTCACATTGGGTACAGAAACATCAAAATTGTCCGGAACTTTGGTATCACCGTTGCTTGGCAGATCCGGAATAATGACATGATAATAGGGCGTCAGAAACTGGGCGACCCGGTTCCAGTTGTCGCGCGTGCCGGCCAGACCATGAATCAGTAGAATGGATGGTTTGTTCTTGGCACCGCCTTCGCTATAGCTCCAGGTGACTTCACCAATTTTGAGGGTCTTGGATTTGAGACCGGCAAGGCTGCGTTCCTGCAATAGATGCTGCTGCAAGACTTTGGCAGATGTTTCATTTTTCTGGCTAAACAGCATTTGAGCATGTGTCAGGCCCGGTAATGCCATGCTTAAGGCAACCAAGGCTGAACAGATCATTTTCGAGCGCAATTTTATTATTTTCTTCATTGGCCATTCCCCAAAACAAACCCAGTGAGCAAATTGCTCAATCAAAATACTTCCATGTTATAAATTTGCAATTTTCATTCAAATAAAAACATTATTCTTCATCCTATTTTAAATCAATCCTTGCGCTTGTCACTCATTAGTTTTTTGCTAGATTGCATTAAATGACTGGAAAATGTGATGTATTGCGCATAAATTCCCTGCGGAAATGAAATTAGATAAATGCTAAAAATTTAATCAGCTAAGATTTTTTGCAAGTGACATTCAAAAAAACTGGCAGTAAGATATTGCAACTAAAACCATCGGTGATAGAAAAGAATGCTCACAGCTCAAGAAGCTTTAGAACGTCTTAAACAAGGTAACCAACGTTTTGTAAGCGGCGATACTTCGCATCCAAAACAACTTAGCCACCAACAGCGCGCAGAAATGGCAGAGGACCAGAATCCGTTTGCAATTGTCTTGGGGTGTTCAGATTCGCGCGTTCCAGCCGAAATGGTTTTTGATCAGGGTCTCGGCGATCTTTTCGTGATTCGTGTTGCAGGCAATATTGTTGCACCATCCCAGGTCGGCAGTGTTGAATTTGCCGCGGCACGTTATGACTGCGCGATTGTAGTTGTATTAGGTCACAGTCATTGTGGCGCAATTAAAGCCACCATTGATACTTTGATGTGTCCGGATTGTCCGCCATCGGCAAACCTGATGTCAATTGTGAACCGCGTACGTCCTTCTGTTGAAACCTTAATGCAAACTGAACTAAAAAATGACTTGGCAAAATTATCCAAGCATGCAGTACGTTCCAACGTATTTGCTTCGGTAAATCAGTTGCGTCATGGTTCAGCCGTTCTGGAAAACCTGATTGCACAAGGCAAATTAAAAGTGGTGGGCGCTGAATACTCACTGGAAACTGGTGAAGTATTGTTCTTCGATTTCTAAGCACGATTCATCTAAATACATTCTAAAATAAGTTAAAGGCGCTTTATAAAGCGCCTTTAATGTATGGATAAGCATTATTTAACAGGATCGTCTGTGCTTTGGCATTCGGATGAATCAGATCCTTTTGCATCAATGTTTTATTACCGGCGACACCTTGCATAAAGAAGGGTAATAACTTCACCTTATATTGCTGACTCACCACTTTATAATTATTTTCAAAAGCCTTGCTATAGGCCTGCCCGTAGTTAGGCGGCATTTTTATACCAAAGATAACGACCTTAGCCTTGGCTTTCTGGCTCTTCTGAATCAGGCTGGCTAAATTTTTTTGAATCATTTGAGGCGGCTGTCCGCGTAAGCCATCATTGCCACCCAACTCAATGACCACAAGGTCTGGACGATGCGTTTGTAGCAATTTTGGTAGTCTGGCCAGCGCTCCACTCGTGGTTTCGCCACTGACACTTGCATTGACCACTTTATGCTGTTTCGGATACTGTTGCTCTAAACGCTTTTGTAATAAATTTACCCAACCTTGCTGGGGCTGGATACCATAACCTGCACTTAAACTATCACCTAAAATCATAATCGTCTTTGCTGAAACCCCAAGAGGTAACAGGCACAGGCTGAGCAAAAAAAAGTAAGGCAATAGCCGAGTTTTCTGATTAAGATCTTTCATATAGGACACGTATGATTCAAAGCAGCAACGATTCGACCATCATGCCACAGGCTATTATTTCTGCCCAGAAATTGACACAAAAGATACAACTTTCACAAAAACAGCTCACCATTTTTGAGGATCTTGATCTGGAGATTCAGGCCGGGGAGCAGGTGGCAATTACCGGTCGTTCCGGTTCCGGGAAATCCACATTGCTGGGTATTCTGGCGACACTGGATCAAGCAAGTTCTGGTCAGCTTATGGTCTGTGGCGAATCAGTGTCTAACTTGAATGAAGAACAACGTGCGCTGGTACGTTTGAGAAATATCGGGTTTGTCTTTCAGTCTTTTCAGCTCTTGCCACATCTGACTGCACTTGAAAATGTGATGCTACCACTGCGCCTGCAGCCCGGCTTTAAATATGCAGACGCTGAGCAAAAAGCCTTGGCATTACTACATAAGGTCGGTCTGGATCGACAGGCGCAGCAAACGCCAAAAGTCTTGTCCGGGGGAGAACAGCAACGTGTAGCCATCGCTCGTGCACTGGTCAGTGAACCCAAAATCATTTTTGCCGATGAACCTACGGGCAATCTCGATGGTGAAACGGCCAGAGAAATTGAACAACTGCTGTTTCAACTGAACCGGGAACTGGGGACGACGTTGGTGCTGGTCACGCATGATCGCAAACTGGCGCAGCAGTGTCAGCGGCATTTTGAACTGCTGAATAGCGAGCTGATTGAACATCCGAGTGGAGGATGAAATGAATCCATTATTTCGTCCCTTACTGACTCAAAGCTTTAAAACGACCGGGATTTATCTGCTGATTATTGCCTTAACACTGGCGATCAGTGCGACCACTGCACTCAAGTTTAGTAACGAGCAGATCCAAAATGCAGTCGCCTTGCAGGCAGCAGAAATGCTGGCCGGTGATCTGGTGCTTTCAGATAATGAGCCTTTGCCGGAGCAGTGGCGTGATCAGGCCAAGCAGCTGGATCTAAAGCAGTCAGAAGTCACTTTCTTTAGCAGTATGGCTTATACCGATGCACAGTTCGTCATGGTCAATGTCAAAGCCATTGATCAGGCTTTTCCTTTGCGTGGTGAACTGCGGGTGCAACCGGCAAAAAAATCGATTCAGTCTGGTGAAATCTGGCTCAGTCCACGAGCCATGGATCTGCTCAAAGTCAAATTGGGGGATCAGCTCAATATTGCCGATGCAGCATTCAAAGTCACCGCCAAGATTGAACAGGACTCCAATCAGGAGCTTGGATTTTCCGGCTTTTCGCCGACCGTGATTATCTGCCAGGCAGATGTGGCACGAACCAATGCCATTCAGGTGGGTAGCCGGGTTGAATATCGCCTACTTATGGCTGGCCGTCCGGACGATACCCAACAATATGAAGCCTTGTTCAAGCAGCAGGTCAAATCAGCAAACGGCTCGGCTGAAACACCAGAGGAAGTGCAAGGGCAGGAGTTTGAGGAGCAAAGCAGTCTCAGGTTGCGCAATGCCAGTGAAGGCAATACCCGCTTGATGAAGCCGATTGCTAATCTGGACACTTTCCTGCAACTGGCCAATATTCTGACCATTCTGTTATGCGGTATTGCTATAGCCTTAACCGCGCAGCGCTATGTGCAGCAGAATCAGGATCATATTGCTTTGATGCGTTGTATCGGTGCCACCAAGCAGCAGATTCTGTCGGCTTATCTGGCTTTACTCGGGATGGTGCTGTTGATTGCGATGCTAATTGGTACCGTGGTCGGGATCAGTCTGGGTTATGGCCTGTTACAGTTGATGTTGCAGCTGATTCCAAATTTACAGATTGAATTTTCCGCTATCGCAATGTTGCTTGGACCATTGCCGGTCGCGATGCTGACCAGTGCCGTAGTGCTACTCGGTTTTGTCATGCCAAGCTTGTTGCAACTGCTAAATACGCCGCCAATTCGGGTCATTCGCCAGCAGGAAAAATCAATGCAATCCATGCTGTGGATGCTGCTGACCGGAACGCTAAGCCTGATTATCTTTAGTGTGATTTTAACTGAAAATCTGTTGTTGACCGCCTGGGTGATTGGCGCGATTATTGTGTTATGTGCGGTGCTGTATCTGACGGTATGGGGGGTATTGAAACTGCTGCGTAATATGAAGCTGAATCTGTCAGCCTATGTACGCACACCTTCTCAGACCGCCTTGCAGATTACGGCTTTAGCCTTGGGCTTGAGTCTGATTACAGTCTTGGCAGTCTTGCGTACCGATCTGCTGGATCGCTGGCAGCAACAGTTACCAGAAGGTACGCCGAACCAGTTTGTTTATGGTTTACCGCCTTTTGATATGCCGGATCTCAAAGCCCAACTTGAGCAGAATGGCTGGAAAAGTACGCCACTGTATCCGAATGTTCGTGGGCGTCTGGTCGCCAAAAATGATCAGCCTTTTGCCGAGGAACTGGTGAAAAGCAGCAATACTTTAAGACGTGAACTGAATCTGACCCAGTCAGACCGCTATCCACAAGATAATGTGATTGTCAGCGGTGATGCGGTATTAAAACAAGTCGGCACCGTATCGGTCGAAGCCAATACTGCCGAAGAGCTAGGGATCAAGATTGGAGATAAACTCAGTTTCAGTCTGCCTGAAGGCATATTGGAAGCCAAAGTCGTTAATCTAAGAACCGTTGAGTGGGAAAGTTTTAGTCCGAACTTTTTCTTTATCTTTGCACCCAATACCATGGATGCCAATGCTGGCAGTTATCTGGGCAGTTTTTATGTCCCGGAAGCAGATAAGGGCAAGCTGGTGTCTGTGATCCAGCAATTTTCCAACACGGTCTTTATTGATGTCAGCCTGATTCTGGAAGAGATTAAACGCATTGTGAATGTACTGGTGCAAATCGTGACGATTCTGGCGGTATTGGTCAGTATTTCCGGTTTTCTGGTATTGATGGCCTGTTTAAACCTGTTGATGGATGAGCGCAAACGTGAAGTGGCTTTGCTTCGATCATTCGGTAGTTCCAAGCAGAAACTGAAAACCATGATGAGTCTGGAAATTGGTTTTATTGGACTATTTGCCGGAATTGTTTCCTGCCTGTTTGCCGAAGTGATCAGCGCGATTGCCAGTTATAAAATGGATTTGATGATTCAGCCACATTGGGAAATCTGGATCATTTTGCCGATCTTTATGACCGCTTTATGTGCGCTGATTGGCCGTTATCGCCTGAGTTATCTGTCAGATATTCCGCCTTTACAAAGCTTACGCGAGATGAATCAATAAGATTCATCTCCGTGGTTTTAAACTGACTGAGAATTAAAGTTTTAGTTGCTGTTGCATCATTTCCAGAATCTCTTGCCACAGTGGACGAATGGGTTCAATCAAGGTCAAGTTATGTTGATAAAGCAGCACACAAAGGCCGAAACCGACAAGCAGGGCAATCAGATTGAACAGGTGGCTACGCTGCATTTTTTGACTGATGTACCATAACAAGGTAAGCAAAGCACCCATCAGCATGCCGCCAATATGTGCGGCATTGTTGATTCCGCTGATCATAAAGCCCAGCGCGAGGTTCAGGCCCATCACCATCACCAGGGTTTTTTTATCCAGAATAAAACGTTGCTGTGGCAGCATCGGCAATAAGGCCAGCACTGTCAGTGAAGCCCCGAGTCCCATTACGGCACCAGATGCTCCGGCACTGACCGCAGGCAATAAATCGGGATTGGCCACACCACCTTCAATCAGGCGATAGCTGTCTTGAATGTTCATATAGCCACTGAGCAGGCTGCCCATTAATCCGGCACATACATACAGGCCAATAAAATACATCCGGCCAAACAGCTGTTCGGCAACACTACCAAAAATATACAAGGCCCACATATTCAACATCAGGTGAATCAGGCCAAAATGAAAAAACATGCTGCTAAACAAGCGCATGGGTTCCGCTAAATAGGTTAAAGGTGCATAATCGGCACCCCAGAGAATAGCGTCTCGGGTACTCGGCTGGCTAACATCCATGCCATTGATGGCTTGCCAGCCAAATAATCCAACATTGATTCCGATTAAAATGGCGGTGATCCACCAGAGATGCATTTCAAGTTTGCGATGTTCGACAGGGGGAGAGTATTCAGACATGCTATTTTTTTGCTGTGATTGTATATTTCGAATAAGCTTAACACGAAAAATTAAATTTTCAGGAGTAACGCACTGACATGAAAGCCTTTCTGATCCGCACGATGCTCGTCATCGTCAGTGTGATTCTGCTGGTTCAATTGTGGATCTTTGCCAGTCTGGCCTGGTGGAGAACCAATCCGGTGAACACCACCATGATGATGCGGATTGATTACTGGACAGAACCTTCCAAAGCGATTCAGCATCAGTGGCGTCCCTATGACGAGATCAGCCTGAACCTTAAACGTGCTGTCGTCACTGCGGAAGATGGAAAATTTATTCATCACCATGGTTTTGACTGGGACGGAATTCAAACTGCGCTGAATAAAAATAGAAATCAGGGCCGTGTAGTGGCCGGTGGTTCGACAATCTCCCAGCAATTGGCGAAAAACCTGTTCCTCGTCAACAAGCGTTCCTTTGTACGTAAAGGTCAGGAAGCGGTCGCGACCTGGATGATGGAACGCATGTGGTCGAAAGAACGGATTCTGGAAGTCTATTTAAACTCGATCGAGTTCGGGGACAATATTTACGGCGTTGAAGCGGCGGCCAAACATTATTTTGGTAAAACCGCGCAAAGCCTGACCCGGGATCAAGCCATTTTTCTGGCGGCCATTCTCACCAATCCGAAATACTTCCAAGATCATCGCAATTCCTCTGCATTAAATGCTCGTAAGCGGATGATTCAGCGCTATATGCGCTATGCAGAATTACCTTAATTGATGATTTGAAGAGAAAGCCCAATTATTTGGGCTTTTTTTTATGAAATTGTCATCAATTTGAAGCATACTTGGAGCGATAAGCACAATTTTAAATCCGCATAGGTTTGATATGAATACGGCAGCCAGCACAACTTCAGCACAGCCCGAATATACATATAATGATCGTTATATTAATCGCGAATTGTCTATCCTAGACTTCCATTTACGCGTTCTGGAACAGGCTGTCGATCCTTTACATCCATTGCTCGAACGCATGAATTTCCTGTTGATTTTCTCGCGTAATCTGGACGAATTTTTTGAAATCCGGGTCGCCGGGATGATGGAACAACTGGATCTGGACAATGAAAGCCGGAGTCCGGATGGCTTAACTCCAAAGCAGGTTTTAGAACAGATTTCTAAAACGGCGCATGCCGCCATTGAACGTCAATACCGTATTTTAAATGAAGAAATTTTGCCAAAACTGCGTGAGGAAGATATTTGCTTCTTGCGCCGTGGTGAATTGACCCCAGCTCAATCTGCCTGGGTCAAAAAATATTTTCAGGAGCAGGTTGCGCCGGTTCTCACTCCGATCAGTCTGGACCCTGCGCATCCATTCCCGAGACTGGTGAATAAATCACTGAACTTTATTGTCACGCTGGAAGGGAAAGATGCTTTTGGCCGTCAGATTGATCTGGCTGTGGTACCTGCACCGCGTTCTCTACCACGCGTGGTACGTTTACCGGATGAACTGACCGATGGAAAAGAACATCATGTAATGCTGTCGGCGATTATTCATGAGCATGTTTCTGACCTGTTCCCGGGGATGACAGCGACTGGCTGTTATCAGTTCCGTGTCACCCGAAATGCCGATTTGGCCTTGAATGAAGATGTGGAAGATCTGGCCAAGGCACTCAAAGGTGAACTCAGTTCACGCCGGTTTGGTCGTGCGGTACGTCTGGAAGTAACGGAAAACTGCCCACAGCATATTTATGAATATCTGCTGAATGAATTTGATCTGGACGACGAGCAGCTTTATAAAGTTGCTGGCCCGGTCAATCTGGCACGTTTACTATCTAATTTTAAACGTCCGCATTTACGTTATGACTCGCATACTCCCATCATTCCTAAAGTACTGAAAAAATCTGAAAATATTTTTAGTGCGATGCAGAAACAGGATATTTTGCTACATCATCCCTTTGAATCTTTTGCGCCGGTCATTTCATTATTACGTGAAGCGGCACGCGATCCACAAGTACTGGCGATCAAGCAGACCTTGTACCGTAGTGGACCAGATTCTGAAATTGTCCAAGTGTTGGCAGAGGCTGCCCGCAATGGCAAGGAAGTGACCGCAGTCATTGAATTACGTGCGCGTTTTGATGAAGAATCCAATATTGCGGTGGCCAATGTCCTCCAAGAAGCGGGTGCGGTCGTGGTCTACGGCATTGTCGGTTACAAGACTCACGCCAAGATGATTCTGGTGGTGCGCCGGGAAAATAACAAACTGGTGCGCTATGTGCATCTGGGCACCGGTAATTATCATGCCGGCAATGCGCGAATCTATACCGATTACGGCCTGTTAACGACGGATAAAGATCTGTGTGAAGATGTGCATCGTATTTTTCAGGAACTGACCGGTATGGGGAAAATGGCCAAGCTGAAAAAGCTGCTGCATGCGCCGTTTACCTTACATGCCCAGTTACTGAACTATATTGATAATGAAATTGCCTATGCTCAGGCAGGGAAACCGGCGCAGATTATTGTCAAAGTCAATGCGCTGACCGAAATGCAGTTGATTAACAAACTCTATGAAGCTTCTCAGGCCGGGGTACAAATTGACCTGATTATTCGCTCGATTTGCAGTTTGCGTCCGGGGTTGCCGGGGCTGTCAGAAAATATCCGGGTGCGTTCAATTGTCGGACGTTTCCTGGAACATACCCGCGTGTATTATTTCAGCAATAATGGCAATTCACGTATTTACTGTTCAAGTGCAGACTGGATGGATCGTAACCTGTTTAATCGGGTCGAGGCCTGTTTCCCGGTCGAAGATGAAGCCTTGAAAAAACGCATCTATCAACAAGGTCTGTTGAATTACCTCAAAGACAATCAGCAATCCTGGTTATTGCAAGGTGATGGCACCTGGCTGCGGGCACAGCCAAAAGAAGGTGAAAAACCGCATAATGCACAACGTATTCTGTTAGAGCTGTTTAAATAAGTTTAAGTATGTAAAGAGGCTGAATATTCAGCCTCTTTTTTATTTCGAACATACAATTGAACTGTTCAAGCTGAGTTTAACCAGTTTTCGATAGATGTGTTTGACCCGACTATACATCTGATAGTCCTTCATCTGGAGCTGATCTTGTCGTTCAGCTTGCGATTGATGTTGACTCAATAATTTTAATAACTGCAATTCAGCGAGGTTAAGACAGGTTTTAGCAATGGGCTGGTGCAGGATATAGTCTGCCAGTTCAGTATGAATGTAGGCTCCGCCGCGTAAGACAATTTTTAGACTCTCAGCGAACTGCGGTAATGAATCATGATGCTGCATATAGCTATCTGCTCCGGATAATAAAGCAGAATAGATGAGTGCTATGGCATCCGTATTGAATATGGCAATAACAGGTGTATCTGAGCTTTGCTGTTTCAGCTGATGAATCAAACTGATCTCTGAAGTTGTTGCTGCATGATAAAGAATCAGATTAGGCAGATGTTCAGTAATCATGGATTGTGCGGACAGCATATTGTCCGCATACAGCAGCATATCTGGCTGATAGCCGAGTTGCTGTAGCACGGTCTGGATTTTTGACAGGTCGAGTCCAGTCGGTGAACGAATCACTAAAACCGGTGCAGGCAAAAGGCTAGCCAATAAAACGCGATCCTGTGAATGCTGATAGAGAGCTATACTGTGAATCAGGCAGATGCAAATGCCTATCCCAAAGAATAGGGATTTAGCTGAAATGTAGAGATTTTAAGTTTCTAGGCGGACTGGATGTATTCAATTCAAGATATAAAAAAGGAGCAACATGTGCTCCTTTTTTATATCTATAACTTAAGAAGCGTCGTGCTGAGTGATTTTCTGGAAAATCTGTAATAACACATCAAACTCGCTTTGCAGGGGTGTGCTTTTACGGGTCACCAATGCCAAGGTGCGGCTTGGTGCCGCATTGATTGGTTTAACCAGAATTTCAGGATTGGCTTTTACCATATTGGTATGAATCGCGATTTCAGGCAACAAGGTAAAGCCAAGATTGGCTGAAACCATCTCGATTAAAGTCGGCAGTGAGCTGGCTTTTAAACGATGATCATTTTTACGCTCACCAATCGGGCAGGCACTCAAGGCATGATCACGCAAGCAATGACCTTCTTCAAGTAACATCAGGCGCGACAGATCCAGATCTTCTAAAGAGTTTGCTTGTGCAGCATGCTGATCAGATTTTTGGTAAACCAGATACAGATTTTCTTTGGCAATTTCAGCAACTTTCAGACCGCGGGTATCGAAAGGCAATGCCAAAGCCACCATATCCAGGTTGCCATGTTCCAGCTTTTCTACAATCTTTTCACTTTGCGCTTCATGCAGATGCAACTGGATTTTTGGTAATTGCTTATGTACTTCATCCAGAAGCTGGGACAAGAGGAAAGGTGCAATTGTTGGAATGACGCCGAGATGTAGATCACCGGTTAGGGGTTCACTCATCTCACGACTTAAACGCATTAGGTCCTGAGCATCGGCCAGTAGAACACGTGCGCGTGCAACCACTTGTTCACCAAGAGGCGTTAAACGAACATTCTGGCGGTCGCGTTCAACAAGTACGCCACCGAGTAAACGCTCCAGCTCCATGATGCCGCCAGACAAGGTTGACTGGGTGACAAAGGAGCGGCGAGCAGCTTCTGTAAAGTGTAGCGTCTCTGACAGTGTTACGAGGTATGACAGCTGTCTTAGGGATGGTAATGCAGCCATAGTGTCCTAATGTTTATGATTTAAAATGATCAGCAAATAATTCGCTAAGATATGGAATAAAATGCGGTGGGATATCATGCCCCATTCCATCAATTAATTCAAATTTAGCCCCTGAAATTGCTTTCGCAACGGCCTTGCCATGGCTAGGAGGCAGCAATCGATCTCGAGAACCATGGACTACCAGGGTTTCTTGTTTGATTTGCTTGTCCAGTTGCAGCAATGAGCCTGTACATAATATTGCTAAAAACTGTTGAAGTACACCAGCAGGATAGTAACTTCGCTTATATAATTTACGGGCTGTCTGCACCGCTTCCAAATGATTAACATAACCTGGCGAGCCGATGATCTTAAACAGTTTCAAACTATGATCAACAATGCCATCTTCATCTGTTGAAGCCGGTTTGTCAATCAAACTAAAGAGTTGCTTAGGGAAGGGCGGTGGCAACATCGGCTGGTTATTACTGGTAAACAGTAAGCCCAGTTTTTTGACTTTGTCCGGATAACGCGCGGCCAGAATCTGGGCAATCATACCGCCCATCGAAGCACCCAGCACATAGACTTGTTCCAGCTGCATTTTTTCAATCAACAGACTGACATCTTCGGCCATATCATACAGATCATAAGGTGCACCCTGATTACCCAGACCCAGCACAAACCGGCTCATCATTTTCAGAGTATTCAGGCGTGGACCTTTGTGATGAACTTTTGAAGACAGGCCAATATCACGGTTATCAAAACGGATGATGTGATAGCCATTGTCAATCAGTGACTTACAGAAAAAGTCAGGCCAGTACAGCATTTGCCCACCCAGCCCCATAATCAGCAAAATGGTGGGATGTTCCGGATTTCCGCCAACCTCGACATGTAGTTGGATCCCATTGCCTAGATCAACCTTGGTTTCATGCATAAACGAGGTATAAGGGGAAAGATTAAACTGTGCTGCGCTGTACATGGTCGCTGTCCTAATTAAAGGATATTTCGTTTAAAAAATATCCTTGCTATTAAACCTCTAAACCGCAGCAGGAATCAAGTCAGGAACCTGCTTGGTCAAGGTCAGACGCTGTTTGGCTGCAGTGGCGCCCAAAAGCACGAAACCACGTAAGGTGCCGTTAGCATCGAACGCTTTGGCCAGCATGCCATCGTCAAATTCTTCAGTTTCCCAGGTGACATTCACATCAACCGGTGCAGGCAATACCGTTAAAGGTGCAGCAGGCGTTTTAACTGCCACTGGCATAGCCGGATAATGTACAGCAGTATGTTCGCCATTTAAGGTTTTCGCCAAAGCGCGGGCTTGTTGCATGATCGGCATGACATAAGGCAATAAGGTGCCATTGACCTCGGCACAGTCGCCCACCGCATAGATATCAGCCTGGTTGGTTTCCAGTTGTGCAGTGGTTAACACTCCGCGACTGGTATGTACGTCTGCCTGTTTCGCCAAAGAAATATTTGGCTGTAAGCCCACCGCAGACAACACCACATCAGCGACCAAAGACTGACCGTTGGCCAGCGTGACCAGATAATCACCATTGTCCGCACAAGAGACTTTTTCGACTGTTGTGCCCAAGACAAAGTGAATGCCGGTTTCTTCAAGATTCTTCTGGAATGCAGTAGCAACATGTTCAGGCAATAAGCGGCCAAGTGGCTGAGGGGCTAAATCAATGACTGTAACCTGATGATCGGTATTTTGTAGGTCGTTGGCAAATTCACAGCCAATCAGGCCTGCACCTAAAATTACTACACGTTTGTCTTCACGTGCTGCCAGATTGTTACGGAAAGCTTTATAGTCACTCAAATTGTTGACGACATGAATGTCATCGCTGGCATCACCGGCAATCGCCAGACGTACCGGATTGGCACCGATGGCTAATACCAGTTTGCTATAATGTTGCGTGCTTTCCTGGCCATCTTTTTCAATAATCAGCTGATGATCTTCCGGATGAATGGCTTTGACCCAGGTATGCTGTTCAATACGCATATTCAGCTGTGCTGACATTTTAGTGGCATCGCCCAGTGGAATTTGTTCAGGTGCTTTATTGCCAGCCAAAGCATTGGAGAGCGTCGGTTTGGCATAATTGACCGCATCATCCGCACAGATCATCAGCAATTCATGTTCTGGATTAAGTTTACGAAATTCACGTGCTACGGCATAACCCGCCATACCTGAACCAATAATGACGATAGGATGCATAGTTGTTTCCATATGGTAGAGCTCCATGCTGTATAAATGATAGAAGGGCATAAAAAAAGACCATATGGATATGGCCTTTAACTAGACGTGATTAGACTTCGATCATTTCGAAATCAACTTTAGACACGCCGCAATCCGGACAGGTCCAGTCATCCGGGATATCTTCCCACTTGGTGCCCGCCACGATCCCGTCTTGAGGCCAACCTTCCGCCTCGTCATAAATCCATCCACATACGATGCATTGAAACTTTCTCATGTAACTCTCCAAAACTGAGCAACTGTAGGCGTCAGCTTAAAATCCATAAAAGGCAAGACTCTAAAAGAATATGACTTTTTAACAGTGAACATATTTGGGTAAATTTTTACGCAGTTCTATTCAGAAAGTAAAGTGAATAAAAGCTTAATCAGCGAAATTAGCAGCAGAATTGCCCCGAGATAGCCGATTTATGTGGTAATCCGTCTCAGTCCTCGCGCTGGCACAGTTTATTGCAGGATTTGGTGTCGAGACAATGACCAAATTCAGCACAAATAAGCGGCTATAGACCAAAGTCGTGCAGTAAAAACTTGAGTTTTTAGGTAATTTAGAATCAGTAAAGTCTGGATTAAATATTTTTAAAATAAATCAATATAATGAAATCAATATCTTATAATTAAATGTCGGGTTTTTATTAGGCAGCTTGGCTTGTCCGCTCTACTCAAATAGGTTTAAAATTCCCATATTCCTTTTCTTTTTTTAAGATCTCCTATGAGCAATTTGTCTACTTCTTTGTGGTCTCACATTCGTACGGTCCAAGATTTTCCGAAACCAGGAATTTGCTTCTATGATTTGACTCCACTTTTCATGAGCAATATTGGTCCATTGACTGACGCTTTGATTGCCAGCATTCCTGCTGACAAACTGGCAGAAGTAGAAAGCTTTATTGCGGTTGAAGCGCGTGGTTTTGTGTTGGCAAGCTTGTTGGCACAACGTACAGGCAAAGGCTTATTGTTGGTGCGTAAAGCAGGTAAATTGCCACCTCCAGTGGTCGGTGTGGGTTATAGCCTGGAATATGGTCTGGATCGTTTAGAAATGTCTGCGGAAGTTCAGTCCCAGAAAGTAATTATTGTGGATGATGTTCTGGCAAGTGGCGGAACCTTAAAAGCAGTGAATGAACTGGCTCAAAAATGTCAACATGAAGTACTTGGTGCAAGTATCTTCCTTGATCTTCCTGACCTGCATGCTGAATTAGGCCTGGATATCTGGTCAGTATTGGATGACAAATCTCAGCCTGAAGCGGCAGTTGCTTAAGACATAATTTTTTGTAAAAAAAGCCCCGAAATTGTGGGGCTTTTTTATTGCCTGATAAAATGATCTTCGATTTCCTGAATCAGCGTATTAATTTGCTCAGGATGTTCCAGACGATGATGGCCGCCATCAACTGCCTGAATCTGCATATAGTCTTCAAGTTGTGTCTGAACCGCATGCATATCCAGAATTTCATCGCCCAGTTCAAGATAGGCAAATTGAGGAATGTCATGCTGTAAATCGTGATGCCCAATCGGCGGATAATCATCGCGGAAGTTAGGCTGCAAAATGGGATTAGCCACTACACAGGGAATTTGATACGCCTGTGACATTTTCAGTGCCCAATAACCGCCAAGACTGTGGCCGACCAGAATATCTGGTTTGATGGTTTCAATCATCTCATGATAAAACTCGGCGACCGAACTATAGCTCAGATTTCGGTAATCGACATCGATACAGTACTTGTGTACCACATCAATGGCATGGAACTTGGTGGATTCTCTGGAGGAATCTAAGCCATGTATAAACAAAATCTTAGACATAGTACATTACTCATTTTTATGGGATATGCCATATTGGTTATTTGTTGATTGGCACATCATCTTCAATCTGAGCGTCATTGTAGAACGTCTGGGTGTACAAGGCAGTTAGCTATTGGTCTAAGCCACAATTTTGCAGTGCAATGATTTTGTATAACCCCTGTCTGATTTAAACTTTAATCCCAACTGAGAGCAGCGGGGTGCTGCAAAAGGTTGAAGAAAGGGAATTTAAAAGAGTGACAGAAGGGCTCAACCGAATGGTGTAAATAGCAGGATAGTGGATTTTTCCAAAGAAAAGCCGGTTCCTGAGAGTGTTTGCGCTACGATTTGAGAAGGATTTCTGCTATTCTATGCAACTTCTATTTTTTAACTAATCTTATTCGAGGCAGAGATGACGCAAACTAACGCTCAATCGACTTCTGAACAAATCATTTCCGAAAACGATTTAATTGCACAGCGTCATGCCAAGTTAAAGCAAATCGAAGCTCAGGCACAAGAAACAGGTAAGAGCCCATGGCCGAATACCTTTAAGCGTGAGCATTATGCCCAGGATTTACAAGACCAGTTCGCTGATAAATCTAAAGAAGAAATTGAAGCAGGCGAAAAGGTCTACGTCAAAGTTGCCGGTCGTGTAATGTTGAACCGTGGTTCATTTATCGTGATCCAGGACATGACAGGTCGTATCCAGCTTTATGTTGCGCGTAAAGAACTCGCTGAAGATGTACTGGCTACTATTAAAGGTCTGGACCTTGGCGATATCATTGCAGTCGAAGGTTATATCGGTCGTTCGGGTAAAGGCGATTTGTATGTACATATCGAACATTTTGAATTACTGACCAAATCATTGCGTCCACTTCCAGACAAGTTCCATGGTCTGAACGATACTGAAGTGAAGTATCGTAAACGTTATCTTGACCTGATCGTTAATGAAGAAACACGTAAAACTTTTGAAATTCGTGCCAAAGTTGTGGCGGGTATCCGTGCCTTCCTGACTGAAAAGCGCTATATGGAAGTTGAAACGCCAATGATGCATGTGATTCCAGGTGGTGCATCAGCACGTCCTTTTGAAACACATCACAATGCACTGGACATGTCATTGTTCTTGCGTATTGCGCCAGAGCTTTACTTAAAGCGTTTGGTAGTCGGTGGTTTTGAACGTGTGTTTGAAATTAACCGTAACTTCCGTAACGAAGGTGTTTCTACCCGTCACAACCCTGAATTCACCATGATCGAATTCTATCAGGCTTATGCAGATTACAAAGACTTGATGGAATTGACCGAGCAAATGCTGGAGCGTCTGGCGATTGATATCTTGGGTACGACTGACGTGCCTTATGGCGATGAAGTATATAGCTTCAAAGGGCCATTCAAGAAAATTTCAATGTTCGATGCGATTCTGGAAAATAACCCGCAATTTACTCCTGAAAATGTCAATGACCGTGAGTTCCTGGCAAAATTCCTTCAGGAAGAATTGAAAGAGCAAGTGAAACCAGGTTTTGGTCTGGGCAAACTGCAAACCATGGTATTTGAAGAAACCGTAGAAACCAAATTGCGTCAGCCGACGTTCATTACTGAATATCCAGCGGAAACTTCTCCATTGGCACGCCGTAATGATCACAATCCACACATTACCGACCGTTTTGAATTCTTCATCGGTGGCCGTGAGTTGGCAAATGGCTTCTCGGAATTAAATGATCCAATCGATCAGGCTGAACGATTCCAGGCACAGGTTGCTGAAAAAGATGCTGGTGATGATGAAGCTATGCATTACGATGCAGACTTTGTAGAAGCATTGGAATACGGTCTTCCTCCAACAGCAGGTGAGGGTATTGGTATTGACCGTCTGGTGATGATCTTTGCCAATGCAGCAAGTATCCGCGATGTGATCTTGTTCCCGCATATGCGTCATAAAAATGCTTAAATGCTGAATTCAAAATAACCCACCATTGTGTGGGTTATTTTTTATCGATACATCTGAAAGCTTGAGTAAAAAACAACAGTTTAATCGTTGAAAATTAACATAGGAGCGATTAAGGTGAAGCAGAAAATAAACTTGAGAATATTCATCCCATGTTGCTAAAAAAAACATTATTGAGTGTGTTGCTGACTACGCTTGCTCTTCCTGCTTTTGCTCAGGGCCTGGTTCTAAATGATGCAAATTTGCGTACTGACCTGAACTGGTTAAACCAGCAAGGGGTTATTCAAATCAGTACCTCAACCTGGCCGCTGAGTGGGGATGAAATTCAACGAGCCTTAACAAATGCGCAGATCAGCAATACTGTACAGCAGCGTGTAATCGATTCGGTTCTGGCTAAACTAAAGGCAGATAATCAACTGCTAAAATTGGGTGTATTTGCAGAAACCGATCAAAAAAATATTCCACAGACTTTCGGGGATCAGCAAAAAGCACAATATCAGGCAGCTTTAGAGTTTAATGCTGGCAGTACGAATTGGGATGCCAAAATCAGGGTGAACGCTGAAAAAGATCCACAAATTGATAATGATCAGGATGTAAATCTCGAAGGTTCTTATCTGGCGGGGAAACTTTGGAATCAATGGTTGATTGCTGGGCAGATTCCAACTTATTGGGGGCCAGGCCATGATGGCAGCTTGATGCGTGGTGATGCCAGTCGTCCAGTGTATGGCTTTACAGTTCAACGTGCAGAACAGACAGCATTTGAAAATAAATGGTTATCTTGGATTGGGCCGTGGCAATATCAGGCTTTTGCCGGTCAACTCGATGACTATAGCGCAGTTCCAGACGCCAAATTGATTGGTTTGCGTGTTACAGCACAGCCTTTACCTTATTTAGAGCTTGGTGCCTCGCGTGCGATTCAGTGGGGTGGTGAAGGGCGACCTGAAAGTTTAAGTTCGCTATGGGATGCTTTTGTAGGTAGTAAAGATAATGGGGGTACAGGTGAACCAGACCCATCTAACCAGATTGCCGGCTTCGATGCGCGGTTAAATTTATTTTCTCTTACCCAAATTCCGGTAGGTCTATATGCTCAATATGTAGGAGAGGATGAGGCTGGGGGCTTACCTGCAAAAAAAATGTATCTTGCCGGCATTGACTATTCTTCCACTGTAAAAAATATGCCTTATCAGCTCTACACAGAATGGGCAGATACGCGGACTAATGGCAAGGTTCAAGGCATTTCCTACAACCATACGAATTATACAGACGGTTTTTATCAGCATGGTTATCCTCTAGCACATGCTTTAGGTGGCGATGCGCAGATGATTTCCGTGGGTGGAGATATTCGTATTGATTTTATGAACCGCTTATCAGGGCGTATACTTTTTGCTGATGTGAATCAATCAGAACTTGCCGCTGTTAATAATGCTGCTTTTGCTTTTAATGATGAGATTGAAGCACTGGATTTGACCTGGTCACATTATATACGTCCAGAAATGCCGCTTAAAATTAATGCATGGGTCGGTGATTCAAAGGTAAATGGTCGAGATAGTGGAGTTTCTTTAGGTATCGAAATACCATTAGAAAAAGGCTTGTTCAGTTATTAATTCTTAGCCATGATTAAATCCTGCTTAAACGCAGGATTTTTTTATCATTTTGAAAAACTATAAGCAAAAAAAACGCAATGATTGGGGTTGTCATTGCGTAGAAAAAGGAATGTTTTTTCAAACTATTTCAAAATTAACTGTGGAGAGAGTTAAATCTGATTCCTTACTGAATATGACCATAATAGGACGCATTCTCATATGACTCATCAGTATTCATGTTAATACATGTTAAATAAGGTTAAAACTATGGAGATTATGTGGGGATATTTGCATTATTACTGCGCATTTTCAACTTAAATAAAAAAGCTCTTCATCAGAAGAGCTTTTAAAAGCAATTTTTTATATTTAAAAATGGAATACGCCGAGTCCAGATTTAACTTCATCCAGTGTCGCCTGAGTAATATCGCGACATTTATCAGTTCCGGTTTTCAGAATATCCATGATGTAGTCTGGATCTTTAGCCAGTTCAATACGACGCTCACGAATCGGACCGATCAATTCTTTTAAAATGCCTTCCAGACGTTTTTTTACCGTCCCATCGCCTAAACCACCACGACGATAATGGGCTTTAAGTTCTTCCAGCTCTTCTTTATTTGGATCAAAAGCATCTAGATAAGTGAATACCACGTTGCCTTCGACCTGACCTGGATCTTCAATACGCAGGTGATTTGGATCGGTATACATGGCGTTGACAGCTTTCTTGATATCTTTATCTGTCGCATCCAGCACAATGGTATTGCCCAAAGATTTCGACATCTTTGCTTTACCATCAAAACCAGGTAAACGGCCTACATTGGAAAGCAATGCTTTACATTCTGGTAGCAGGTCATGCCCAATTTGACGGTTCAAACGACGCACGATTTCATTGGTCTGTTCGATCATTGGAATCTGATCTTCACCCACAGGAACAACCGTTGCTTTGAATGCTGTAATGTCAGCAGCTTGAGCCACCGGGTAGCACAAGAAACCGGCTGGAATATCACGCTCAAAACCACGCATCTGGATTTCAGATTTAATGGTTGGGTTACGCTCAAGACGTGAAACAGTCACGAAATTGAGGTAAAGCATGGTTAGTTCATTTAGTGCTGGCAGGCATGACTGAACACAAATTGTGGTTTTAGTTGGATCAATACCGACAGCTAGATAATCCGTCGCCACTTCAATAATGTTACGACGTACTTTTTCAAAATTGTCCGCATTATCTGTCAATGCCTGAGCATCGGCGAGTAGCAAGTGTTGATGGTGAGAATCTTGCAGACCTACACGAGAGCGTAATGAACCCACAAAGTGGCCGAGGTGGAGTTGTCCGGTAGGACGGTCGCCCGTCAAGATCACTGGACGATTATCTTGATTACTCATTATCTATTCCAAAGGGTAGTCAGTACTACAGCTGTATTTTAGCGAATGGCAACATTGTACGGCATTCTGTTTTTGATTGTCAGCCAGAAAAAAAGCTGTCGTAAAAAAATCTTATAAATTAAACAAGTGAATACAATATTTTTAAGAATTTTGATTAAACTACATGGAAAGAAGATAAGGATAATAAGTATGGCGAGCAGTTTATTACTATTATTAGATGATATTGCTACTGTTCTGGATGATGTCGCTGTCATGAGCAAAATGGCAGCAAAAAAAACGGCAGGCGTCCTCGGTGATGATCTGGCTTTAAATGCGCAGCAAGTGACAGGTGTGCGGGCTGATCGTGAATTGCCGGTGGTCTGGAAAGTTGCCAAAGGTTCTTTTGTCAATAAACTGATTTTGGTACCGCTGGCATTATTAATCAGCTTTATTGCAGGCTGGCTGATTAATCCCTTGTTGGTACTGGGTGGTTTGTTTTTGTGTTATGAAGGCGTGGAAAAAATTATTCATACCTTGCATACACCGAAGGCCAAGGATGCTGAACAGGCGCGTGAGCAATTGATCCATACGGAAATGGATTTGCACCAGTTTGAGAATGAAAAAGTCAAAGGCGCCATCCGCACTGACTTTATCCTGTCTGCTGAAATTATTGTGATTACCTTGGGAACAGTCGCCGCAGCTTCAATGCTGACTAAAGTAAGTGTGCTGAGTCTGATTGCGATCGTGATGACTGTTGGCGTCTATGGTTTTGTTGCATTGATTGTCAAACTGGACGATATCGGTCTGCATCTGACTGAACAGCAGTCCGATTTTAAACAAAAAATAGGACGTGGCTTGTTGGCATTTGCCCCGATCCTGATGAAAATTCTATCCATCGTTGGAACCGCTGCGATGTTTCTGGTGGGCGGTGGAATTATTAACCATGCAATTCCTTTTATTCATCACTTTACTGAAGACAGTGTTGCTTATGTGCAGGATATTCCCAGCATTGGCAACATTGTCGGTGCCGTAACACCGACCTTGATTAATTTCGCAGTAGGAATTTTAGCGGGTCTGCTGGTCATGCTGGTCATCAGCCTGATTAAGAAAATCTGGCCTAAATCATCAAAAGCTTAAGGTGTGGAAATATCTGGATATTAAGCAGATTAAGAAAAGGAAAAGACTATGCGTTGGAAAGGTCGTCGTGTCAGTAGCAATGTAGAAGACCGTCGTGGTGGTGGTGCCAAAGCTGGCGGAATCAGTATTGTTGGATTGATTGTGGCCTTTGTGGCCTGGAAGTTTTTCGGTGTCGATCCACAACAGGCTTATCAAACCACCAAGCAGGTCACTCAGGGGGTATCGGGTGCGGCAGAAACACGTGGCCTGGAAAATCCCACGCCAGAACAGCAGGAGTCGATTGATTTTGTTGGAACTGTATTGGCAGATACTGAAGATACCTGGAATCAGGTGTTTCAGCAGCAGTTAAATCAGCAGTATGTCCCACCGAAACTGGTGTTGTTTAACGGCATCGTGAATTCTGGTTGTGGTACGGCTCAGGCGGCGATGGGACCTTTCTACTGTCCGACAGACCAGAAAGTGTATATCGATACGGCATTCTTTAAAGATATGCGCAGTCAAATGGGCATCACTGGAGAACAGAATGCGACTGAACTTTCTCGTAATGATCAGGCTGGGGATTTTGCGCTGGCCTATGTCGTGGCCCATGAAGTGGGGCATCATATCCAGACGATTTTAGGTATTTCTTCTCAAGTACAGCAAGCACGTCAGCAAGCAAGCGAAGTGCAAAGTAATCAGCTTTCAGTGCGTCAGGAATTGCAGGCAGACTGTCTGGCCGGCGTTTGGGCTTACCATAATCATGAACGTACCCAATTTCTGGAACAGGGTGATGTGCAGGAAGCGATGGATGCCGCCCATAAAATTGGCGATGACTATTTGCAGAAACGTGCCCGCGGGCAGGTGGTGCCGGACAGCTTTACTCATGGCAGCAGCGCGCAGCGGGTACAATGGTTTAATACCGGCTTGAAATCCGGTCAGGTTGCGAATTGTGATACCTTTAATCAAAATATTTAAATGACTTCGATAAAAAAAGGAGCAGATGCTCCTTTTTTTATTTATGCAGAAAACGCCGGAAATTTCTTAATATCTTGATACTGACGAATAATGCAGCCAAAGCAAACAGTGCAATTGCAAAGACCGTATATTTGAGGTTGCTCATGTCATTTTGATAAAACTGCTGAATATCTTGTTTGTTATATTCTAAAGCAGTTGCTTTGCTAGTCCGGCTATCTCTGAACTGGATTTTTTCAATATAGAAGAGATTTCCCGCTTTAATTAAGTCAACGCTCTGGATTTGTCGGGTATGCGATTGATTGTCTTCATCGCTACATAAAGCGCTGTAATGCTCACAATTGATTTTGGCCACATAACCATTTCCTGCAATCAGAATAAAAATGGCATTGTCCGGTCGCTGGTTATTGGACACCAATACATACTGCTCCCCGGTTGAACTTTTTAAGGGAATGCTGGTGGCTTGCTGATAATGCTGTTCTGCTTGCAGAATTTCCTGAATTTTAGCAAAGCAGGTAAAACATAAGGACAACGTGATCAGAAAAATCACGCTGGCAAAACAGAGACGAAAAATGGTTTTGACAGTTTGATGCATGGGAGAAAAATTCAAAATAGAAAAATGTGGAAGCAAAAGCCGAGTGCTGACCTGTATGTTAAATCATCATTCGAAAATACTGAAAAGAAACTTAACTCAATTCGATAAAAAACGGACTAAACTTGTTTTGCCAGAATAGCTTGCTATTCAAATCTCTATTTTAACAACGCCTCTCGGCGCATAGTGCTCCATCTCGCCCGATTTTAGGAAACCGAATGGGAAATTTCTTTTTTCTTCAGCTACTCACAGTCGTATTTGCCCTGTCCATTGCTACTACGATGTTTAATAAGCGTGTTTTGGGTTTTCCGCAAGCGATTGGTGTCCCTATTGTCTCGGCAATCTTTGTTTTCATTTTGCAGTGGGGCGCCAGTTTACTGCATGGCAATCCATTCTTTAGCATCAATATTGACAATATCGAGCAGGCTGTTCGTCACGTCGATTTCTATGACTTTCTGATCAATGGCGTGATTTGCTTTATTCTGACCTCATCTGCGCTGAAGTTTAAGGTCTCAGATTTGCGTAATCACTGGCGGCCGATCAGTATTCTGGCTGGTCTGGCTTTGGTGTTCTGTGCAGTGTTCTTTGGCGTGGTGTTGTATGGTTATCAGTTCCTGATTGGTAAGCATGTTGACTTGCTGGTTTTGCTGTTACTCGGGGCGGCCTTGGGCGCCACAGATCCGATCGGCATCAAAGGCGTATTGAGTTCGGTTCGCGCACCGCATCATTTGATCGTCAAGCTTGAAGGCGAATCACTGTTTAATGATGCAATGTGTATTGCCTTATTTATGACCTTGCTCAATGTCCTGCAAGGTGAAAACTTTACGGTACTGGCAGTGCTGCAAACCTTGCTTTATGAAATTGTCGTGGCGGTGCTGATTGGTCTCGGATTCGGTTTTGCGATCTTGCGGATTTTGCGCGGTAAGCATGAAATGGAATCTCTGATTTTGACCACGGCCTTGCTGGCTTGTGGTTCCTATCTGGTGGCTTTGCTGGCACATGCTTCTGCGCCAATTGCCTGTGTGATTGGTGGCTTGATTGTTGGCAATAAATGGAAAGAAATCTTAGCAGATGCCGAAATTGGTGATGTTAATCATTTCTGGCATACGGTTGAGGGAATTATCAATTCATTCCTGTTTACCCTGATCGGTCTGGAATTGTTTATTCTGGACCTGAGTACCAGTCTGGTTCTGGGCGGAATGGTGGCTTTTGTGATTCTACATCTGGCCCGTTTTGCAGCCAACTATCTGGCCTTTGCCATGTTCCCAAAAGTCAGCACGAAAAGCTATAACGGCAGTTTAACTATCCTGTCTTGGGGCGGAGTACGTGGCGGGATTTCTTTGGCCTTAATTCTGGCGGTCGCCAATATTCCTCAGCTGGAAGCCTATAGCAGTATTCTGGTGGGTTACACCTTTATTGTAGTACTACTGTCTGGTGTAGTGTGCGGCTTGGGCCTGCCTGCGGTCATGAATGCATTTTATTATAATCCCAATGAAGAGACGCAGGGCTTTAAAGGCTGGTATCAACGCATGTGCCACAAGCTGAATCGTAAGGGTTTTCGCTATATTGTCGGGGAAGATGCCAAAGGAAATGAGACCATCACTATCTTTCAGCCAGAGATTCTGATTGATCAGAAAGATGCAGATGGAGTCGCCACGGTGCATCATCCAGATAAGGTTCAGGAAGTAAAACGCTTAGAAAATCCGGATAATTTCTAAAGATAAAACTTAAAAGATCAAGATGCTGCCGGATTATTTCTATCGTGAGATGAGAGAGCTTGAATCAGTGTCTTTCAATCAGGTTTGATTATTATCATCTAGCTTATTTACTGGGGTGAATTGTGATTTTTGATTTAAATGAGCTATTAATGAGATGAAAATGACCCAGACAAGTTCAGCCAGTCAGGAAATGGCAGAAATGATTTTGGCTGTGGTCAATCAGATTCCGTATGCCAAAGTCGCCACCTACGGACAGATTGCTAGACTGGCAGGTTTACCCAAACATGCGCGATTGGTCGGACGGGTATTAAGTCATCTAGATTCGGACACTGATATTCCTTGGTATCGGGTGATCAATGCCCAGGCGAAAATCAGTGTGAAGCAACTGGACGAACATGGCCAGAATATCCAGCAGCAAAAACTCATGCAGGAAGGAATTTTTCTTAAAGGTGATCGCTTGGATTTAAAACGTTATCAATGGGATGGTCTGGTCAAGATATAAAAAAAATCCCCACTTGGTGAAAAATGGGGATTTTGAAGATAATTTAGTTGCGAATCACCATTACTGGAATATCCGCTTGGCCGAGAATGCTTTGCGCTACGCTGCCAAGGAATAGTTTTTTGAAGCCAGTACGGCCATGAGAACCAATCACGATCAGGTCAGAATTTAAATCTTTAGCTGCTTTGACAATCTCGCTATAAATTACCTGACCCTCAAGGAGCTGTGTATCCACTTCAACACCGGCACCAGAGAATTTTGCTTTGGCTTCATCCAGCGTTTTCAGGATGGAAGTGCGGGCACGTTCAATCAGGTCATTGGTTTGTGCCGCAGAGATATATTCCGCAGCGATATAAGGGTCCAGTGCCAGCACTTGAACCACTGTGACTTTACTGTTAAATGCTTTGGCAATTTCTACAGCTTTATCCACTGCAGCATACGATGTTTCTGAACCGTCAACAGGTACTAAAATATGTTCAAAAGGCATTAGAATTCTCCTGAGGGGAATTTAGAGTTATAAAATTATGACGCGTTAAACCGGGTACGAATAGTTGTTTATACTTTGATCATAGCCTGTATTGTATAAAAATAAAACCAAGTAAATACATAGGTATAATGTCTAATAGATTAAAGAATGAAGCACCTGTTTAGAGCTATTGAACAGAGTTATTTATTTAGCCTAAGTTAATAATTTATATGTAATTAATGTGATAGCCTAAGACAGTGATTAATCACATCGAATAGAGGTCGGGTCTAATTTTATTTGCGGTGACAGCTGTTCATAGCGATTTAAAATTGTTTGAGTTTCACCTGCATAAATTTTTTGCTGTAGCTGCCGGATTTTATGTTCTGTCACATGTAAACGCGCACAATGTAATGCAATCTGATTTTCCCGGGTTACCGCCAGTCGTTGGCTCTGATCATATTCCGGATAGCGCCCGATTTTCTGCTGTGCTCTGCTGAGTTGTGCCAAGGACCGTTTTTGCTGCATGCTCATCAGTTGCTGCTGATTAATCCACTGTGCCACATCACGTCTGACGCCATTATAATCTACGAAAATAGGCGAGATGATCTGGCAGGCACTCAGGCTTGAAAGGCCAATGAGTAAAATAAATATTTTGATTTTATACATTTGGTGAATCCTCGAAGAATTAAAGAGTGCTATGAATGCGTGAATTACATACTAAAAAAAGCTTTTTTGTTTAAAATTTAAAAGTTTATTCTGTATTTGCATAAAGACTGAACATTTGTTTTTTAAAATGCTTGACGATAGAAGCTGAAATTACGATAATGCGCACACAGTTTACGGCTATGTAGCTCAGTTGGTTAGAGCACCGCACTCATAATGCGGGGGTCACAAGTTCAAGTCTCGTCATAGCCACCATTTTAAAAGACCAAGCTCTCAGCTTGGTCTCTTTTTTTGTCTTTTAAAAAGCACTGCAAACCACAAAAAAATATTTGAAGCATCCACTAATTTTTAGTTTCCACAAAACATTATTTTTCCTTCTTGATGTTGGGGCTATTCTTCATTTTACTGCCGCATAAAAAAATCGCCCAAGCATTCCTTGGGCGATTCTGATTTACATCATTGAGAGCAGAATTTAGCTACCTGCTTTCCAGCCATTCACAATTGGATAACGACGCTCACGGCCATAAGAGCGTGAGCTGATACGTGGTCCAATAGCACCTTGGCGGCGCTTGTACTCATTGATATCGACCAGACGAATCACTTTCTTCACGACTTCAGCATCAAAGCCTTTGGCAATGATATCGTCTTGGCTCATGTCTTCTTCAATATACGAATACAAGATCGCATCCAGAATGTCATAAGCAGGCAAAGAGTCTTGATCGACCTGATCCGGACGCAGTTCTGCTGAAGGTGGGCGGGTAATCACACGTTCCGGAATCACTGGAATTTCTGAAATGCTGTTACGATACTTCGCCAGTTCAAACACAATGGTTTTATATACATCTTTCAGAACTGCATAACCACCGACCATATCGCCATACAGGGTGCAATAACCGACAGCTAGTTCAGATTTATTACCGGTTGCCAGCACCAGATTACCGAATTTATTAGACAGGGCCATCAATAAGGTGCCACGTGAACGTGCTTGCAGGTTTTCCTCGGTGGCATCGACTGGAGCATTGCCAAAGAATGGGAATAGCACCTGCATAAAGCCGCTTACCACTGGATTGATTTCGGCAATACCGAAAGTCACGCCCATATTTTTAGCTTGAGCCGCTGCATCTTCTACACTGATTTGTGCGGTATAGGTATAAGGCATCATCACGGCTTGAACTTTGTCTGCGCCAAGCGCATCTACAGCAATCGCTAGGGTCAGGGCAGAGTCAATGCCGCCAGACAGTCCCAGAATCACACCTGGGAAGCCAGAACGCTGTACATAATCACGTGTAGCCATGACCAGGCTTTGATAAATCTCAGCCATGGTGTCTAAAGCAGGTGCAATTGCACCTTTGCTGAATTGCAGTTGTTCAGCATTAAATTCTGCAATTGCCAGATTTTCCTGGAAAGTTGGTGCCTGTAAAGCCACCTCGCCAGATTTGTTGAGCACAAAACTGGTACCGTCAAAGATCAGGTCATCTTGGCCACCGACCTGGTTGCAGTACACCAGATTGATGTTTAGCTGTTTGACCAAGGCCGCCATGGTTTCAATACGATGTTGTGGTTTACCCACTTCATATGGCGATGCATTCAGCACCAAAGCCGTGTGGATATTCAATTTTGCCAGTTGCTGAACAGTGGCCAAAGACCAGACATCTTCACAGATCAGTACGCCAAATTTATGTCCAAGATACTCAAATACCAGATGCTGATGACCTTCGCCAAAATAACGCTTTTCATCAAATACACCATAGTTTGGCAACACTTGTTTGTTATAAACACCCAGTACTTCGCCATCTTTCATGACAGCAGCCGAGTTATAACGCTGACCATCTTCAGTTTGATTAACAAAACCAAAGACCATGACAATATCTTTTACTTCAGTTAGTTTTTCAAAAGCCGCTTTGGTGCGTTTCACCAGACTTGGGCGAATTAATAAGTCTTCTGCAGGATAGCCCAGCGTTGAAAGTTCAGGAAAGATAATCAGATCCGCTTTATCTTTTTTAGCCTGATTGGCCAGATCAATCATTTTTTGCGTATTTGCATCCAGATTGCCCACATGTGGAGAGAATTGAGCAATCGCAATTTTAAAACTTTTCATTCCAAGTAAATCCTATTCCTATAGGTTGATACACTAAATTACTGATTTTTATAATTCTAATTATTCAGTTGAGTGCACTTCGATATTCATAAAATGCCAAATGGCTTAAATAAAAAAACTTTTTATCGCATGATCATTGAATCTTAATCTGCGATGCAAAATAATCATACCGGCCTATTTTATCGAAATTTTATCGATAAGCTAGAGTTGATTTAGCAGAACAGGCATTGAGTGAAAAAAGTTATTATATAAAATTAGAAAATATGCTGATTTTTTATGCATCTAGGCTTATGTAGATTTAAAGACTGAAATCTAAACTTTGGCTTTTAAAATATGCTTTAGCTATATTGTTTGGAATTAAACTGATTAAATATCATCTGTTTATTTTTGGATTTAAAATAATATTCGGAATTTTTTTTAGAAAAATATCCCGGGCAATATCGCCTTGTTGTTCAATATTGTAGGTTGAAAATGATTTGTTGGGATTAAATTGATATTTGTACGGATTATATTTTCCCAAGCTGAGAAAATAAGCACTTTGTAAAAATGCCCCTTTTAAAAGCACATTGATCTGACATTGGTGCTGATAAATATGCGCCATCTCATGAATGAAGAGCGCCTGATAAGATAAACTCTCGCGCGAATAATCTTCCCGATAATTTAAATTGCGTACATGGATGTAGCCACTGGGCGCCATAATGACATGTTTGGATTGCCAGGGCAGGTAGGGGTGATTCATGATTTTAACGCGAGAATAATCGATCAGGTTGCCAAATACTTGTTGGGAAATTTTGATTTCACCAGACGTTAAACTGCGGCACTTAAACTGTTCAAAATGAACCAATCTCAAAATAAAGGGCAGAAAATACAACAGCATTCAATATACGTCCTGTTTTTAGGTGACTTAATCCGTGAATATAATTTTCATATATTCATTTTAAAACGTTTCAGATCAACTTTTTGTAGGCTTTTGTCAGTGCTAAAAAAACCACCCGGGTGGGTGGTTTTCTTGAGTCTTTCGACGCGGTTCGAATTAACGAACGATATCGCGTTGAACTTCGCCAGTGTAAAGTTGACGAGGACGACCGATCTTGTAAGGACCGCTGTGCATTTCTAACCAGTGGCTGATCCAGCCAACAGTACGTGCAAGCGCGAAGATCACAGTAAACATTTCAGTCGGGATACCAATCGCTTTAAGGATGATACCTGAGTAGAAGTCTACGTTCGGGTAAAGGTTACGCTTGATGAAGTATTCGTCAGAAAGTGCGATACGTTCAAGTTCCATAGCCAATGCAAGCTGTGGATCATTGATGCCAAGTGCACCAAGAACTTCGTCACAAGTTTCTTTCATTACTTTCGCGCGTGGATCGAAGTTTTTGTAAACTCGGTGACCAAAGCCCATCAGTTTAACTTCTTTAGTCTTCACTTTTTCCATGAAGCCAGCAACGTTTTCTACAGTGCCGATTTCGTCAAGCATCTTAAGAACAGCTTCGTTCGCGCCGCCATGAGCAGGACCCCAAAGTGCAGAGATACCAGCAGCGATACATGCATACGGGTTAGCACCAGTAGAACCAGCTAAACGTACGGTAGACGTAGAAGCATTTTGTTCGTGGTCAGCATGAAGCGTGAAGATACGGTCCATTGCTTTTGCAAGGATCGGATCAACTTTGTAATCACGGTCTGCAGGCGTAGCAAACATCATGTGCAGGAAGTTTTCTGCATAACCAAGGTCATTACGTGGGTAAACGAATGGTTGACCAATGGTGTACTTGTAGCTCCAAGCCGCCAGCGTAGGAATCTTCGCGATTAAACGAATCGCAGTGATTTCACGGTGGTTCACATCTTCGATGTCAAGGTTGTTGTGATAGAACGCAGACAACGCACCAACCACACCTACCATGATCGCCATAGGATGCGCATCACGACGGAAACCATTATAGAAACGGCTAACTTGATCGTGAACCATCGTATGGTTACGTACTTTAGCGTCAAATTCTTCTTTTTGCTCAGCAGTTGGAAGTTCGCCATTTAACAATAAATAGCAAGTTTCCAGGTAATCAGCTTTAGTCGCCAATTGATCGATTGGGTAGCCGCGGTGTAAAAGTACACCTTTGTTACCATCGATGAACGTGATTTTAGACTCGCACGCAGCTGTCGCCATAAAACCAGGATCAAAAGTAAAGTGACCTGCAGCCAACACATCTTTAACGTCGATTACATCTGGGCCCAATGTGCCGCTGTAAATTGGTAGTTCAATTTCTTTGCCATCAAGCTGTAAAACGGCTTTCTTGCCAGTTGCTTCAGACATTCAATAGATCTCCTGTCCTGGTGAATGTATATCCGCTTTGTCTATCAATCTTTTAATGCACAAAACGGACGGATCAAAAATTTGCTATAAGATTAGTGAGTACTGAAATTTTGTCAATTATACTTATGGATGAAAAAATGACGGCCGCACAGCGGTTTAGTCATATTCGCTCAGTATAAAAAGTTCAGTAAAATCACAGCATCAAACCTCTATAATAAGTCAAATTGATGCAGAGGTGCAGAAAAAAATAGACTGCTTGGGGCATTTGTAAGCGTTTTTTCCTAGCAAGAAATGCGGGTGAAAATGGTGAGAGATTAAGGTGAGCATGCTTAAAACTATATAAATCTCATAACTTACATCGTTTTTACCAAGCTGAATTTCACAGGTGGAATTATAAATAAAAGCAATTAATTGAATTTTAAATCCGGTTTAATTGATTAAAAAATAGCTTAATAAATGGCCAACTTTGCAGCAAAGCTAGGCAGGATAAAAATAAATGAATGATTTTTTGAATCTAAATGCTTCAAATTGATTGAAAAACCCATCATCTGATGCACTAAGTCGCTATTTAACATCAGGTTATCTGAATCACTGTGCTGCTGCTGAATTGGGGCAAGTGGTCTGTTAAATATAGGCGCTTGATTTAAATCTGAATTAAAAAGAGATTTAAATAATATTTGTGATGGAACTGTGCGTCTTTAGTCTAAAACTCAAACATGGTCCTGCAGGCTGAAAACCGAGTAAATTAATCATCTTAATTATTTAAAAACAATCATATAGATAGGAATTGAAAGGGTGGAATAATATATAAAGTCTGACTTATTGTTGTTAATGATTCTTATTTAATGGTTTTTTATCCAAAAAGCCAAATTCAGCCGTTTGTATTTTAATAGTTCACGTTTTATAATTCAGTGTCGTTTTGATTTTAGGCATGTATTTGCCTGAGAATGCCAGCTTTCCTTCGAATTAATTCCAACAAACTCCGGATGGAGTTTTTACTTACAGGATGCCCGCTGTGAAAAGCAACAGACCTGTCAATTTGTCCATGGGTCAAGTTTTAGAAGTAAACTTAAAATCCCCCGTGGCTATTGCATCAATTCTACACCGTCTTTCAGGTGTTATCGTATTCTTACTCGTACCGGTCCTTCTATGGATTTTAGACAAGTCATTGTCTTCGCCTGAAGGTTTTGCGCAAGTTCAAGAAATCTTTAACGGTTTCATTGTCCGCTTTATTGTATGGGTATTTGTCGCCGGCATGATTTTTCACTTTATTGCGGGTGTTAAGCATTTACTTGCTGACATTGGCGTTGCTGAAGAACTAGAAAGTGGCCGTGTTGCATCTACTATCGCATTAATCTTGTCTGCAATCGGTATTGTTGCAGCATTTGTATGGATCGTACTCTAATGAAAAGCGCTACTGGTTTAACAGGTTCAGGTTCTCGCGATTGGTTTCTCCAACGTGTCAGTGCTGTAGTTCTAGCTGTTTATACCGTTGTTGTACTGGGTTGGATTCTACTGAATGGTGGTTTCAACTTTGAACAGTGGTACGGCTTTATGATGACAGTTCCAATGAAGATCATGTCTTTGTTGGCGGTCTTATCTCTTGTTGCACACGCATGGATCGGCATGTGGCAGGTATTCACGGATTATGTGACTACTCGTCAAATGGGTCCTTCAGCTTCAGGTTTACGCCTTGTACTGACTTCAGCAGTGATCATTGCTGTACTTGCATATGCAATCTGGGCGATCCAGATTTTTTGGGCGAATTGATAGGAAACAATCATGGGCGCTATAAACCCTAAAGAAGATTACACAAATATTCCGCACGAAACTTTCGATGCTGTCATCGTTGGTGGTGGTGGTTCAGGTATGCGTGCGTCTTACCAACTTGCTCAAGCTGGTTTGAAAGTTGCGGTTCTGACTAAAGTATTCCCAACTCGTTCGCACACTGTTGCAGCGCAGGGTGGTATTGGTGCATCTCTTGGTAACATGCAAGAAGATAACTGGCACTACCACTTCTACGACACAGTAAAAGGTTCGGACTGGTTAGGTGACCAAGATGCAATCGAGTTCATGACTCGTGAAGCGCCTCAAGTGGTTTATGAACTTGAACACCTGGGTATGCCATTCGACCGTAATGCTGATGGTACAATTTACCAACGTCCATTTGGTGGTCACTCAGCAAACTACGGTGAAAAAGCTGTGCCACGTGCATGTGCTGCTGCCGACCGTACCGGTCACGCACTTCTTCACACACTTTATCAAAGCAACGTGAAAATGGGCACTCAGTTCTTCGTAGAATGGATTGCGCTTGACCTGATCCGTAACGAAAAAGGCGACGTTTTAGGTGTTACAGCAATTGACCAGGAAACTGGTAAAATTGCAGTATTCCAAGCAAAAGCGACTTTGTTCGCTACTGGTGGTGCTGGTCGTGTTTACCGTGCATCTACAAACGCTTATATCAACACTGGTGACGGTCTTGGTATGGCTGCTCGTGCAGGTATTCCATTACAAGATATGGAATTCTGGCAATTCCACCCAACGGGTGTTGCGGGCGCAGGCGTATTGTTGACTGAAGGTTGTCGTGGTGAAGGTGCAATCCTTCGTAACAAAGACGGCGAACCGTTCATGGAACGTTATGCACCAACTTTGAAAGACTTGGCGCCACGTGACTTCGTATCACGTTCTATGGATCAAGAGATCAAAGAAGGTCGTGGTTGTGGTCCTAAAGGCGATTACATCCTGCTTGATATGACGCACCTAGGTGCGGATACGATCATGAAACGTCTTCCATCTGTATTCGAGATTGGCAAGAAATTCGCGAACGTTGACATCACTAAAGAGCCAATTCCTGTAGTACCAACAATCCATTACCAAATGGGTGGTATTCCAACGAATATTCATGGTCAGGTGGTTGTTCCTGAGTCTCGTGAAACTGAAGCGCTTGTTGCTAACTACAACAAAGACACTGACGTTTACTCTACCAATGCCGAAGGTCGTGATTTTGCTAAGCCAGTAAAAGGCTTCTATGCAATCGGTGAATGTTCATGTGTATCTGTACACGGTGCGAACCGTCTAGGTACGAACTCATTGCTTGACTTGGTTGTATTTGGTAAGGCTGCTGGTCAACATATCATTGAATATGTGACTAAACAGCACGATGGTGAATATGAGCCGCTTCCAACAACTGTGCTTCAAGAAACTGTTGAACGTATTCGTAAACTTGACGAATCAACTACAGGTGAGAATGCTCAAGACGTTGCTGATGCAATCCGTGACATCGTTCAAGATCACGCTGGTGTATTCCGTACATCTGCGCTTCTGGACGAAGGTGTGAAGCAGATTCTTGCAATTGAACCGCGCGTACGCAACATTCACTTGAAAGACAAATCTAAAGTATTTAACACTGCACGTATTGAAGCACTTGAAGTTGAAAACTTGTATGAAGTTGCGAAAGCAACGCTTATTTCAGCTGCTGCTCGTAAAGAATGCCGTGGTGCACATACGGTTGTAGACTTTGAAGAGTCTCCAGACCATGCTGAATACCCATATGGTCGTCGTGATGATGAGTGGATGAAGCACACTTTATGGTTCTCTGCAGACAACCGTCTAGAGTATAAGCCAGTTCGTTACCGTCCATTGTCGGTTGACGCGATTCCACCTAAACCACGTACATTCTAATCAGGAGAATTCAGATGAGTAGAGGTACTCGTACATTTCATATCTACCGCTACGATCCTGACAAGGATAAAGCACCGTACATGCAAACTTTTAAGCTGGAACTGACTGACAAGCACCGTATGTTGCTTGACGCACTTCTCGCATTAAAAGTACAGGACGAAACTTTAACGTTCCGTCGTTCATGTCGTGAAGGTATTTGTGGTTCTGATGGCGTGAACATCAATGGTAAAAACGGTTTGGCGTGTCTTTGGAACCTGAACGATTTACCAAATGAAATTACTGTTCGTCCATTGCCTGGTCTTCCTGTAGTGAAAGACTTGGTGGTTGACATGAACCAGTTCTATGATCAGTACAACAAGATCCATCCATTCTTGATCAACAACCAGCCTGCACCTCCTAAGGAACGTTTACAGTCTCCTGAAGAGCGTGAGCATCTTGATGGTCTATATGAATGTATTCTATGTGCATGCTGTTCAACTTCATGCCCGTCATTCTGGTGGAACCCGGACAAGTTCTTGGGTCCTTCAGCATTGTTGAACGCTTACCGCTTCATCATTGACTCGCGTGACACTGGAACACAAGAGCGTTTGGCTCGTCTAGACGACCCGTTCTCATTGTTCCGTTGTAAAGGCATCATGAACTGTGTATCTGTATGTCCTAAAGGCTTGAACCCAACAAAAGCAATCGGTCACATCCGTAATATGCTTTTAGATATGGCAGGCTAATAGGCTGCTCTTCGCAGTTTAGAAAAAAGCACACCTTCAGGTGTGCTTTTTTTATGCAAACTATTGGAAAAATTAAAAAATCATAAGATAAAAATAAAGATACTATACTTAAAATGTATAAAGTTGAGTGAAACAGTCAGGAAAAGGGTAAGGGCTTTGAGCGCCATATAAGAAGAACATGTGATTATTTTGGGTATTTATGATTTTTAGATGTAAAACTGACCTGAAAAATAGCAAGAACGATGTTATTATGTAACGGAAATTTAAGGAGGGAGTGGATTGAAAGGTTTGCTCTCTTTTTATTTATCGGAAATGCTTAGGACTTAAGTCTACATTGAATCTATTTTTGAGATAAAGCACCATATATTAGAGTAAAATATCTGAACTGTATTTAGCCAATTTATGGAAGGTATGTGTCAAAAAAATCAATTGAAAAGTTGAGATTATGTTAGCATTTAGCCCATGACTATGTTTAAAAAATGCCACGCCAGGTACATTTTTTAAACACTGCATAATCAGGGACTGGTATATAAAGGTAGACCCGAGTCGCTTTAGAAAAAATCTTTGTTAATGCTTGCTTTTTTCTAAGTCGATTTGCAAAAAATTGCCCGGTTTCGATCGGGTATTCAATGAGTGATGATGCCGCTGAGGGGCGTTATTGTTCATTAAACATATCAAGATTTTCTTGGTGTGGTGATAACGCCTCATGGCTTATGCCTTATGGGGGACTAGTATCATATTACCAATTTGATGCTAATAATCCTGGGTTTTGCTTAAAAAGCATCCTGAAAATGTTTTTGCAATAGGAAATGGGTCCACAAATGCAAGAAGTTGCTGACGCTCTGCGTCTTGACACTGAACTTTCCGCTGATAGTGCAGCGTATATTGAAGAACTTTATGAGCAGTATCTGACTGCTCCAGACTCAGTGGGTGCTGACTGGAGAGCGTACTTCGATAAATTCCCAAAAGGTGATCAACCACACAGTAATGTACGTGAGCAATTCCTACTTTTAGGTCGCAATTCAAGTCGTATTCAGCCTATTGTTCAGTCGACAGTCAGTTCAGAGCATGAACGTCGTCAAATTGGCGTGCTACAGCTGATTGCTGCGTACCGTAACCGTGGCCACCAGAAAGCAAAACTGGATCCATTAGGTTTGGCGAAGCGTGAAGTTGTGCCTGATCTAGATCTTGCTGCGCATGGTTTGACTCAGTCTGACTTAGACACAGTATTCAATACTGGTAACCTGGCGATCGGTAAAGAAGAAGCGACTTTGGCTGAAATGGTTCAGTCAATGGAAGCCACTTACTGTGGTTCAATCGGTGCTGAATACATGCACATCGTGGACACCAAAGAAAAACGTTGGATTCAACAACGTCTAGAAAGTGCACGCGGTCAATATGGCTTCAATGCTGATCAAAAGAAACATGTCCTTGAGCGTTTAACTGCGGCTGAAGGCCTAGAAAAATATCTTGGTAATAAATTCGTTGGTGCCAAACGTTTCGGCGTTGAAGGTGGTGAAGCATTCATCCCGATGGTCAACGAAATTATTCAGCGTGCAGGTTCTGTAGGCTGTAAAGAAGTTGTGATCGGTATGCCTCACCGCGGCCGTTTAAACCTTCTTGTTAACATCATGGGTAAGAACCCGGCTGACCTGTTTGGTGAGTTCGAAGGTAAATCTATTCACAAGAAAGGTTCTGGTGACGTTAAGTATCACCAAGGCTTCTCTTCAAACGTGATGACTCCAGGTGGCGAAGTTCACTTGGCATTAGCGTTTAACCCGTCACACCTTGAAATCGTTGGCCCTGTGGTTGAAGGTTCAGTACGTGCACGTCAAGTACGTCGTAAAGACATTGGCGGCGATGACGTATTGCCACTAATCGTACACGGTGATGCTGCATTTGCAGGTCAGGGCGTTAACCAGGAAACTTTCCAGATGTCACAAACTCGCGGTTATACCGTGGGTGGTACAGTGCACATTGTAATTAACAACCAGGTTGGTTTCACGACGTCTGATCCACGTGACGCACGTTCTACAGAATACTGTACTGACATCGCAAAAATGATTCAGGCACCGATCTTCCATGTGAATGGTGATGATCCTGAAGCTGTGGTGTTCATTTCACAATTGGCACATGACTTCCGTCATACCTTCCGTAAAGATGTTGTGATTGACATGTTCTGCTACCGTCGTCGTGGTCATAACGAAGCGGATGAGCCAGCTGCAACTCAACCAATGATGTATCAAGTGATTAACAAAAAAGCGACTACGCGTACGCTTTATGCGGATCAATTGGTACAACAGGGTGTTCTTGATCGCGCAAGTGCAGATCAAATGGTTGAAAACTACCGTGCAGACCTGGAAGCGGGTAATCACGTTGCCAATGCACTGGTACTTGAACCAAACAAAAAAATGTTTGTGGATTGGACTCCTTACTTAGGTCATGAGTACACAGACGAGTGGGATACAACTTTCCCAATCGAACGTCTAAAAGAGCTTGGCAAGAAAATGCGTGAGCTTCCTGAAGGCTTCGTGATGCAGCGTCAAGTTGCAAAAGTAATTGATGACCGTCTGAAAATGCAAACGGGTGAAATGCCTCTGAACTGGGGTGCTGCTGAAACTCTGGCGTATGCAACTGTACTAGATGATGGTTACTTGCTTCGTTTAACGGGTGAAGACGTAGGTCGTGGTACTTTCTCACACCGTCATGCAAAACTGCATAATCAGGTAGATGGTTCAACTTATCTTCCACTGTGTAACCTGAAAGAAAACCAGCCGCGTACTGCAATCTATGACTCTTTGTTGTCAGAAATGGCTGTATTGGCATTTGAATATGGTTATGCGACGACTCTTCCTAAGAGTTTGATCATCTGGGAAGCACAATTCGGTGACTTCGCAAACTGTGCACAGGTTGTCATTGACCAGTTCATCTCATCTGGTGAAACCAAATGGGAGCGTGTATGTGGCTTAACTATGCTTCTTCCACACGGTTTTGAAGGTCAAGGTCCAGAACATTCATCTGCACGTTTGGAACGTTTCTTGCAGCTATGTGCTGAAGACAACATGCAAGTAATCACACCGACAACGCCTGCGCAGATTTTCCACGCATTACGTCGTCAAGCGATTCGTCCAATCCGTAAGCCATTGATTGTTACTTCGCCGAAGTCTTTACTTCGTCACAAGCTTGCTGTATCTAGCCTTGAAGAGCTTGCAAACGGTACATTCCAGACCGTGATTGATGAAGTAGACAACATCAACAAGTCAGATGTAACCCGTCTGGTTCTGTGTGGTGGTAAGGTGTATTACGACCTAGTTGAAAAACGTCGTGAAAAAGAATTGAACAACACTGCAATTGTACGTATTGAACAATTATATCCATACCCAGAAAAACGCCTGGCAGAAGTGCTTGCGCAATATCCAAACGTGAAAGAACTTGTTTGGGCGCAAGAAGAACCGAAGAACCAAGGCGCTTGGTTGTTCATCGCACCGCGTCTATATGACGACGTGATGAAAGCGGGTAAACAAGTACGTATTAGCTATGCAGGCCGTGAAGCTTCTGCTGCACCGGCATGTGGTTCACCATATTTGCATGCAAAACAACAAGCTCAGCTCATCAACGACGCGCTTGCGATCGACGCTGAATAATCCAGGAGATTCTAAGTAATGGCAACCGAAATTAAAGCACCGGTATTCCCAGAGTCAGTTGCGGACGGTACGATCGCAACTTGGCACAAACAACCAGGTGAAGCAGTATCACGTGATGAAGTGATTTGCGATATTGAGACTGATAAAGTTGTTTTAGAAGTTGTTGCTCCTGCAGACGGTACACTTGCATCTATTATTAAAGGTGAAGGCGATACTGTTCTTTCAGCTGAAGTCATTGCACAGTTTGAAGAAGGTGCTGTTTCTGGCGCTACGCAAACTCAAGCAGTTCAGTCTGAAGAGAAAGTTGAACAAGCTGCTGCTCAAACTGAAGCGGGTAATGCACCGATCGTTGAACGTCAACAAGTACAGGATCAGGCTCCAGCAGTGCGTAAAGCATTGACTGAATCTGGTGTTGCAGCTGCTGACGTTGCAGGTACAGGCCGTGGCGGTCGCATCACGAAAGAAGATGTGGCAAATCATCAAGCGAAACCGGCAGCACCTGCAGCGCAACCATTAAGCGTTGCAGTGGGCGAGCGTATCGAAAAACGTGTTCCTATGACTCGCCTTCGTAAGCGTGTTGCTGAACGTTTACTTGCAGCGACTCAAGAAACTGCAATGTTGACCACGTTCAACGAAGTGAACATGAAACCAATCATGGAAATGCGTGCTCAATACAAAGATGCATTCGAGAAGCGTCATGGTGCGCGTCTTGGCTTCATGTCATTCTTCGTTAAAGCAGCAACTGAAGCACTTAAACGCTATCCAGCGGTAAATGCTTCAATTGATGGCGATGACATCGTGTATCACGGTTACTACGACATCGGTGTTGCAGTTTCATCTGAGCGTGGTCTAGTGGTTCCTGTTCTTCGTGATACAGACCGCATGAACTATGCTGAAGTTGAAAACGGCATCCGTGCATATGCCGGCAAGGCACGTGACGGTAAACTGGGTATCGAAGACATGACTGGCGGTACATTCACTATTACTAATGGTGGTACTTTCGGTTCATTGCTTTCTACACCAATTCTAAATACACCACAAACTGCGATTCTGGGTATGCATAAAATCCAGGAACGTCCGATGGCGGTGAATGGTCAAGTAGAAATCTTGCCAATGATGTACCTTGCACTGTCTTATGACCACCGTTTAATCGATGGTAAAGAAGCAGTCGGTTTCCTTGTAACAATCAAAGAATTGTTAGAAGAGCCAGCGCGTCTGATCCTTGATCTGTAATTTATTCATTAAAAATCTCCCCTAACCCCTCTTTAAAAAGAGGGGAAGATCCCCCTTTGGAAAAGGGGGATTAATAAGGGGGATTAGTTGGAGATAAACATGTCTCAATTCGATTTAGTCGTAATTGGTGGTGGCCCGGGCGGCTACGAAGCAGCAATTCGTGCAGCTCAACTTGGTTTTAAAGTTGCGTGTATCGAAAAACGTATTCATAAAGGTAAACCCTCTTTAGGTGGTACTTGCTTAAACGTCGGTTGTATCCCGTCTAAAGCTTTACTTGATTCTTCACATCGTTATGAAGATACAGTTCAACATCTAGATGACCATGGTATTACGACTGGTGAAGTTAAATTCGATCTTTCTAAAATGCTGGCTCGTAAAGACAAAGTTGTAGATCAATTGACTGGCGGTATCGATCAGTTACTTAAAGGTAATGGCATCGAGTGGTTAAAAGGTACGGGTAAACTGCTTGCAGGTAAAAAAGTAGAATTTGTTTCTCACGAAGGTGAAACTCAAGTTTTAGAGCCTAAATATGTGATTCTTGCGACGGGTTCTGTACCAGTAAATATTCCAGTGGCTCCTGTAGATCAAGACTTAATTGTTGATTCTACTGGCGCGCTTGAATTCCCAGAAGTACCTAAGCGTTTAGGTGTAATTGGTGCGGGCGTGATCGGTCTTGAGCTTGGTTCTGTATGGCGTCGTTTGGGTGCTGAAGTTGTTGTATTTGAAGCAATGGATGCATTCTTACCAATGGCTGATAAAGCATTGGCAAAAGACTTCCAAAAACTGTTGACTAAGCAAGGTATGGATATCCGTATCGGTGCAAAAGTTGCAGGTACTGAAATCAATGGTCGTGAAGTAACGGTTAAATATAACCAAGCTGGTGAAGACAAAACTGAAACTTTCGATAAATTGATCGTTTGTGTCGGTCGTCGCGCATATGCTGAAGGTTTATTGGCTGATGATTCAGGCATTAAATTGACTGAACGCGGTTTGGTTGAAGTCAACGATTGGTGTGCAACTTCAGTTGAAGGCGTATACGCAATTGGTGACCTGGTACGTGGTCCAATGCTTGCGCATAAAGCAATGGAAGAAGGCGTAATGGCGGTTGAGCGTATTCACGGTCATGCTGCACAAGTGAATTATGACACCATTATTTCTGTAATTTACACACATCCGGAAGCGGCGTGGGTAGGTTTAACAGAACAGCAAGCGACTGAAAAAGGTCACGAAGTTAAAACGGGTCAATTCGGTTTTGCTGTGAACGGTCGTGCTTTAGCTGCGGGTGAAGGTGCCGGTTTCGTGAAGTTTGTTGCTGATGCAAAAACTGACCGTCTACTCGGTATGCACGTAATCGGGCCTGCTGCGTCTGATATCGTTCACCAAGGTATGATCGCGCTTGAGTTTGTATCTTCAGTTGAAGATCTTCAGTTGATGACTTTCGGTCACCCGACATTCTCTGAAGTGGTACATGAAGCTGCACTTGCAGTTGATGGGCGTGCAATTCACGCGATCCAACGTAAGCGTAAGTAATTCGAAAAAAGAGCGACTTAGGTCGCTCTTTTTACATTTCATGGTTGTTTTTATTGGAACAATCATCTAAAAATAAAGATAACGATTTTAAGAAATGCTGGTACTGCTTTGACGGACGTCTGGGTGCTAGTGGGTTATAACAAGGCAAAGAAGTAATAAAAGGTTATTCAATGAATTTACATGAGTATCAAGCAAAAGCGCTATTAAAAAAATATGGTATGCCTGTACAGGAAGGGATACTTGCCACCAATGCCGATGAAACGGTGCATGCTTTCGAGCAGTTGGGTGGAAAGTTTGCAGTATTGAAAGCACAGGTGCATGCGGGTGGCCGGGGTAAGGCTGGTGGGGTAAAAGTAGTGAAATCGGCTACTGAGGCTGCTGAATATGCCAACCAGATTATTGGTTCACGCTTGGTGACTTATCAGACTGATGCCAATGGTCAGCCGGTCAATAGCATTTTAGTTTCTGAGGATGTTTATCCGGTTGAGCGCGAGCTGTACTTGGGCGCTGTGGTGGATCGCTCGACTCGCCGCATCACTTTTATGGCATCGACTGAAGGCGGTGTTGAAATTGAGAAAGTGGCCGAAGAAACCCCTGAAAAAATTATTAAAGTTGAGGTTGATCCTTTAGTTGGTCTAATGCCATTTCAGGCGCGTGAAGTTGCTTTTGCACTTAAACTCAAAGATGGACAAATCAATCAATTTGTTAAAGTCATGACGGCTGCCTATCAGGCATTTGTAGACAATGATTTTGCACTTTTCGAAATCAATCCGCTGTCTGTGCGTGAAAACGGCGACATTCTGTGTGTCGATGCCAAAATCGGAATTGATTCGAATGCACTGTACCGTTTGCCTGAAGTGGCTGCTTTGCGTGATAAGTCTCAAGAAAATGAACGTGAGTTAAAAGCCTCTGAGTTTGATCTAAACTATGTGGCACTTGAGGGTAACATTGGTTGTATGGTCAATGGTGCCGGTCTTGCCATGGCAACCATGGATATTATTAAGCTGTATGGCGGTCAACCAGCCAACTTCCTGGATGTTGGTGGTGGTGCAACCAAAGAGCGCGTGATTGAAGCCTTTAAAATTATCTTGGCAGATAATTCTGTTCAAGGTGTATTAATCAATATTTTTGGTGGAATTGTACGTTGTGACATGATTGCTGAAGCAATTATTGCAGCGGTTCAGGAAGTAAATGTGACCGTTCCCGTAGTTGTTCGCCTCGAAGGCAATAATGCGGAACTGGGCGCAAAATTACTGGATGAATCAGGTTTAAAATTGATTTCTGCACATGGTCTTGCTGATGCTGCAGAAAAAATCGTTGCTGCTGTAAAAGCTTAAGGAGTATCTAACATGAGCGTATTAGTTAATAAAGACACTAAAGTATTGGTACAGGGCTTTACAGGCAAAAACGGTACATTCCATTCTGAACAGGCTTTAGCCTACGGCACTAAAGTCGTGGGTGGTGTAACCCCGGGTAAAGGTGGTCAAACCCATTTAGAATTGCCTGTATTTAATACCATGCGTGAAGCAGTGAAAGAAATAGGTGCAGATGCTTCAGTGATTTATGTTCCGGCACCCTTTGTACTGGACTCTATTGTTGAAGCGGTTGATTCTGGCATTGAGTTAATTGTGGTAATTACTGAAGGTGTACCGACCATCGACATGCTCAAAGCCAAGCGTTATCTGGAAACCAATGGTAATGGCACACGTCTGATCGGGCCAAACTGTCCGGGTATTATTACGCCGGGTGAATGTAAAATCGGGATCATGCCGGGACATATTCATCAGCCCGGTAAAATCGGGATTATTTCACGTTCAGGCACACTGACTTATGAGGCTGTGGCGCAAACTACAAAACTCGGTTTAGGTCAGTCGACCTGTATCGGTATTGGTGGTGACCCGATTCCGGGCATGAACCAGATTGACTGCTTGAAACTGTTCCAGGAAGATCCACAAACTGAAGCTATCATTATGATTGGTGAGATTGGCGGTACTGCGGAAGAAGAAGCTGCGGAATATATTCAATCGAATGTGACTAAGCCAGTTGTTGGTTATATTGCGGGTGTGACTGCACCTAAAGGCAAACGTATGGGTCACGCAGGTGCGATTATTTCAGGTGGTAAGGGCACAGCAGAAGAAAAGTTTGCTGCCTTTGAGCGTGCGGGTATGGCGTATACACGTAGTCCAGCCGAACTTGGTTCAACCATGCTGCAAGTATTAAAAGATAAAGGTTTAGTTTGATATTCACATTAGACCTTTAATAAAAAAGCTCCCAGATGGGAGCTTTTTTATATCCCAGTCTATTTTTAAGTTTTAGCTTTAAGGCTTTGGGTCATCCCATTAATATCTCCACCCTGAATACCGAGCTCACTCATCAGGCTGTCAATGAGCGGTGCCTGGCTACGATAACGCAGGGCGCTATTCACCACCTGATCTGAAAGAGCAACATTACTATTCTCATGATGGGCATCTGCCTGACAGGCACCGGCATGACCGCCATGTAGGCCATTCACCTGGAGAATCTTGATATCATCAATATTCTCCATTGGCTTGACACTTTCTCTGATAATTTCAGGCAAGTATTTCAGCATGGCCAGACGAATCTGCATTTCGACCTGTTCAGGTGACAGGACGTTATTGGCTTCATTGACCGCACGTGTACCTTCAGCATCCACCTGATACTGTTTCTCCATTGCCTGAGCCAGTAGGATTTTTGCATCCGCTTCACCCTTGGCTTTAAGGCGGACTTTTTCAGCTTCTGCTTCAGCAGCAATACGAATGGCTTCTGCATCATCCGTCGCTGCCTGTTTGCCTGCCTCAGCCGCTACGGTAATCGCAATCGCGTCTTTTTCAGCGTGTTCTTTGGCTGCGACCAGTTCAACTGCTTTTTGACGCTCTGCCTGCTGGATTTGACGTACGGTGATGACTTCTTCTTCCGCTTTTACCGCTTGTGCACGTGCCTGATCGGCTTGAGCTTTAGCTTCAGATTCAGCACGTGATTTTTCCGCAATCGCAATGGCGCGATCCTGTTCAGCCAGTTCAATGGTTTTCTTTTGCTCGACCTGTGCTTTTTGAATCAGCTGGGCCTTTTGAATATTTTCATTTTCGACATCACGGGCGGCCAAAATACGCTTGAGTTCGACTTCTCGTTCAGCGGCAATTTGTGCTTCTTCTGCTTCACGTTTTTTGCCGGCTTCCTGAGCGGCAATTTCAGCCAGTTGTTCAGCTCGGCGAATGGCAATTTCACGTTCTTGCTGCAGTTTGGCATATTCTTCTTCACGAATAATTTGCAGGCGCGCCTGTTCAGCTTCCAGATTTTTAGTTTTGATCGCCAGATCGGTATCCTGTTCGATGTGGTTACGCTTGCGACGGCGGTCTTCAATGGTTTCAGTGAGCTTGGTCAGACCTTCAGCATCAAACGCATTTTGCGGATTGAAGTATTTAAATCCGGTCTGATCCAGTCCAGTCAAGGAAACCGTTTCAAGCTCCAGACCATTTTTATGTAAATCTTCTGAAACGACTTGCTGAACTTTTTGCACGAAATCGACGCGTTTTTCATGCAGTTCTTCCATGGCCATTTCTGCCGCCACTGCGCGCAGTGAATCAACAAATTTACCTTCCACCAGATTTTTCAGTTCATTCGGTGACATGGTTTTTTGACCAAGGGTTTGTGCTGCGGTGGCAATTGAATCTGCGGTAGGCTTGACCCGTACATAGAATTCGGCCATGACATCGACCCGCATACGGTCACGGGTAATCAGTGCCTGATCATCAGCACGGCGGACTTCAAGACGTAGGGTGTTCATATTTACCGGAATAATTTCATGTAACACCGGAAGCACGATTGCGCCTCCACCTAAAATCACTTTTTCTCCACCCCAACCGGTACGTACAAAGGAAATTTCCTTGCTTGAACGACGGTATAAACGTGCAATGATGAGACCGAAGGTCACCAGTGCTACAAAAATAATTCCCGCAATAATTAAAATATTATATAAATCAAATGTTAACATTGTTATAAAGTCTCAATTGAGTGCTAGCTAAATAAAATTAAAGTGCAATGGCTTGAAAGCCGTTCTTGGTTTTGTGGGTTAGAACTACATTCTGACCTTGATTTAGAATTTGATTGTTTTCTGGTTCAACCAGAACATAATGAGTCTGGCCATGTTGATCCCGGACCTTGGCTTGTGCGGGAGAATTCACTTTGGCATCTCCCAGAATAATGGTCGCGGTACGTCCGATGAGTTCATCACTGTAAATCGCGGAAGTTTCATCTTGGGGCAGGAGCTTACTGGCGGCCATGGCAAGAAAGCGCACCACAGGCATACACAGAAACAGGCAGGCCGGAGAAATCAGCCAAACATTAAACAGCTGGCTGGTCAGGCGCTCAAATATGCCCTGAATCAATAAACCGCTTAACCCATAACTGGTCAGAAAAATGATTAGCCAGATAAATAAAGGCAGACGCCCCAGATATAACCAGTCAAATACTTTGCTGAAAACACCCGGAGACTGATCCGGGCTTATTTCTGGTTGCAGGGGATCTTCAGGTAAAAACTGTTCGAAGATATGCTGAGAGCCGCCGCCGAGCAGTAATAGAATACATTCTAGTGCAGCAAACATCAGCATTAGGCTCAGGCTAATACTAAATACGATATTTGATGGATGCGTAAACAGTTCCCACATTTCTTTATCTCTATAATTATGTTTTTAGGAAAAGTGTCTGAAAGTTTTTATTGATATAACGATAACAGTAATTACTGATTTTGTATGCAAAAAAATAACAAAAAACCCGATAAACAAGGATTGAATATATTGATTATTTAATAATTATTGAACTATTAAAATTAATAATAAACTATAAGAAGCTAACTGGAGGTTTGAGCAAGTGATGCCATAGCGGCAATAGGAATTCTGAATAGCATGGCACTCTGTGTGTGCTTGCCTGAGAAAGTATAGAGATACATCGACCTGAGTATCTCCAAATTTTTCTGTTCAAGTTTAAAGTAGGGCAGTCTGAATCCGGACTTTCATATCTAAAGTCTGTTGCAGAATATAGTGTTGCATCCATTTGACCTGTTCGCCCATAGGATTGACCTTGACTGCAGTATTCAGGAAGTCGAGATCAGGCTGCTTGAAAAGCTGCTTTTGCAAGGTTTGCTCCAAAATCTGACTGTTGGTTGTCAAAGGTAATGCCACTAGATAGAATGCTTTAGGATAATTATAAAAGGCATATAATAAGTTAAAGGCTTTTTGATCACCTTTGAGGTTGCCAGCACCAATTTCGTAAGCTGCGTTCTGGTTACTATAAGTAACGCCGATTAAAAATTCCCAATGACCTTCTTGCAAACGCAGACCAAACTGTAATCCAATTTGATCCGCGGTCAGCTCGTGTTGCAGATAGATATTTAAAGGCTTGCCATCATCACTGAAAGGTTCTTGCAAGACCAAAATATGTTGCTGGTGCTGATAAATATAACCAGCAAGCTGGGCCTGTTCCAGACGGGTTTTTACAGTGGTGAGATCAAAAGCGCTATAGGGCATAAATGAAGTATATCAAGAGGGAGAATTGAGTCTTACTCTAGTAATTTTTTAACTATTTGAGAACCACTACTTTAGATTATTTTCCTAGGATTTTATTGGTTTAGCGACAGGTTAATATATACCTCTACCACACAATATCATCGCTTGAATTGTGCAAATCATTGATTCATAAAAACTGATATTCATTATTGATGAATTTTTATATGAGTTTTTGATATATCAATATCATAAAACAAGCAATGGATAGGATAAGTAAATCACTATAATGAATATAAATTTTCAAAAGTGTCATAAGTACACGTTTTTCTAAGCTGGTGTTGTCCATGTCGTTAAATGAGGAAAGACTTACTCATCTCAAACAGCTTGAAGCTGAGAGTATTCATATCATCCGCGAAGTTGCTGCCGAGTTTGAAAATCCGGTCATGCTGTATTCGATTGGTAAAGATTCAGCGGTCATGCTGCATCTTGCGCTAAAAGCGTTCTACCCAGCAAAACTTCCATTTCCATTATTACATGTCGATACAGGCTGGAAGTTTAAAGACATGATCACTTTCCGGGACAATATGGCGAAAACCCATGGTTTCGATTTGATCGTGCATCAGAATAAAGAAGGGGTTGAGGCAGGTATTAACCCGTTCGACCACGGTAGTTCTAAATATACCGACATCATGAAAACTCAGGGCTTAAAACAGGCCCTGGATAAATACGGTTTTGATGCTGCTTTTGGTGGCGCGCGCCGTGATGAAGAAAAATCACGTGCCAAGGAACGTGTTTATTCATTCCGTGATTCGAAACATCGTTGGGATCCGAAAAACCAGCGTCCAGAACTTTGGAATCTTTACAACGGTAAAGTGAACAAGGGCGAAAGTATTCGTGTATTCCCATTATCTAACTGGACTGAGCTGGATATCTGGCAATACATCTATTTGGAAAGTATTCCATTAGTACCACTTTATTTGGCTGCAGAACGTCCTGTGGTTGAACGTAGTGGCACACTTATTATGGTTGATGATGAACGTATGCCTTTAAAAGAAGGTGAAGTTCCACAAATGAAATCGGTACGTTTCCGTACGTTGGGTTGTTATCCATTAACAGGTGCTGTGGAATCTACAGCCAATACCTTGCCGGAAATTATTCAGGAAATGTTACTGGCAACCAGTTCTGAGCGTCAAGGTCGTATGATTGACCATGATGAAGCAGGCTCAATGGAGAAGAAGAAGCAGGAAGGCTACTTCTAATTTAATCTCCCCCTGACCCCCTCTTTGAGAAAGAGGGGGGAGCTCCTAAAAGTAAATGGAGAAAGTCCCTTCTTTAATAAAGGGGGATATAGGGGGATTGAAAACCGATTTCTAAAGAATATGTGGAGCTTTGAGCGATGTCTCATCAATCTGATTTAATCAGCCAAGATATCTTGGGCTATCTGAAACAACATGAAAATAAAGACCTGTTGCGTTTCCTGACTTGCGGTAACGTGGACGATGGTAAATCGACGTTAATCGGTCGTCTGCTGTATGATTCAAAATTGATTTATGAAGATCAATTACAGGCCGTGACCCGTGACTCGAAGAAAGTCGGTACGACAGGTGATGCACCTGATTTGGCACTTCTGGTCGATGGTTTGCAAGCAGAGCGTGAGCAAGGTATTACCATTGATGTGGCCTATCGTTATTTTTCGACAGAAAAGCGTAAGTTCATCATCGCGGACACGCCGGGACACGAACAGTACACCCGTAACATGGCGACAGGTGCGTCGACTTGTGACCTTGCAATCATTTTGATTGATGCGCGTTATGGCGTGCAAACCCAGACACGTCGTCATACCTTTATTGCGAGTTTGCTTGGGATCAAGAACATCATTGTTGCGATTAACAAGATGGACTTGGTGGAATTCTCTGAAACACGTTTCAATGAAATCCAGGCTGAATATGCGGCATTCGTTGCACAATTGGGCGACCGTAAACCAAGCAATATCATCTTTACGCCTATTTCTGCATTGAATGGCGATAACGTGGTGAACAAGTCAGCCAATACGCCATGGTACACTGGTGAAACGCTGATGGGTACACTTGAATCGGTGGAAATTAACCGTAGTTCAGCGAAGCAGGATTTCCGTTTCCCTGTGCAATACGTGAACCGTCCAAACCTCGACTTCCGTGGTTTCTGCGGTACGATCGCACTTGGCGATATCAATGTTGGTGATACCGTAACAGCATTACCTTCTGGTAAATCATCGACTGTCAAAGAAATTGTCACTTTTGATGGCAATCTTGAGCATGCAGTTGCAGGTCAGGCAGTGACTTTAACGCTTAACGATGAAATTGATATTTCACGTGGTAACGTGTTAATTCGTGCGGATCAAGCTGTTCCAAATATTTCCCGTTCAGTTCAAGCGACTGTTGTGTGGATGGCAGATCAACCACTTGTACTGGGTAAGCTGTACAACATCAAGATTGGTACGCAAACCGTTCCGGCAAAAGTAACGGCAATTCATTACCGTACCAACGTTAACACATTGGAAAAAGTTCAGGTGGATAAACTTGAGCTAAATGCAATCGCCAATGTGACTGTTGAATTTGATGCACCAGTGGTCTTTGACCGTTATCAAGACAGCCGTTTCACCGGTTCGTTTATCTTCATCGATCGTTTGAATAACGTGACGATTGGTGCTGGTATGGTGGAAGAATCAGTTGAATGGTCTGCACACGATGAGCCTGTCACTGCAGAAGCACGTGCGGCACGTTTGGGTCAAAAACCTGCTGCGGTGACTGTATCTGGTAAAGCTTTGGAAAATGCTCAGGCGTTAGAAAGCTTGCTGATTCAGCAAGGGATCGTTGCTATTGCTAAAGCAGGTTTGAATGCGGAGCAGGTTGCACTGGTTCGTGAAACTGGTGTGGTTGTGATTACCGATGCTGCTGAAGGTACAGACACGACTTTAACCGTAGATACAGTTGAAGAACTTGCTGAGAAGATTGTGGAATTGGTTCGTCTATAAGACTGGGCTGATTTTCAAGAAACCCGCTGAAAAGCGGGTTTTTTATTGCCTAAATTTTGATTGCATGAAAATCATTCGATTAGTCAAAATGTGATCTTTCAATTTACTGGCCAATTCATACAATGCTCCCTAGATTTGGGGAATATATGAAAAAATTAATATTGCTGGCTGGCTTGTGTGTGGCTTTTGGAGCTGAAGCCAAACAGAGCAGCCAAAGCGTTGAAGCAATCAAGCAAAAAATAATCCAGCAGTCGATTGAGAATTATCCGGGAAATTGTCCGTGTCCTTACAATACTGCAAGTAATGGTAGTCGTTGTGGTAGGCGTAGTGCTTATAATCGTGCAGGCGGATATGCGCCGCTGTGTTATCCGGAAGATGTGAGTGATCGAATGGTAAAGGAATATAAAGGGCGTAGTTAATTAAAGGCTCCGTATTTAGATAGTGAGCTAAAAGAAATATTTTTGTTAGATTTGGCTTCACATGGGTAATTATTCATAAGAATCATTGAGGACTAAGGTCAGAATTGCTTTCATTTCGGTTAAACTTTTCACGCCTGCAATCCTTTTAATAATTTCTCCATTTCTAAAAATAAGCGTAGAAGGCAAACCATAGGCATTATAGCGCAAGGTTAAAATCGGAGACTGATCCACATTGATCTTGCCAAATTTAACTTCAGGATTTACCTCAGCATAGTATGTCGCCAGTTCGGCAAAGATCGGAAAATTCTGAACACAGGGCTTGCACCAGTCTGCATAAAAGCGAATCACGGCAAAACCTTCAAACCACTCAAAATCACTGTAATTGTTTTCGTTATATTCGATCACTTGGGTCATGGTTGGCCTATTATCAATTTCCTGAATAGTCCCCCGATTATACATAAGTCCGATGTAGCTTCATTCCTCATGCTAACTATGTTCAAATAAGTTCAAGACATATGAAATGTATAGATTAGGGAAAGAAAATCATGTCGCAACAAACCATGCAGCAAGTCATTATTACAGAACCGGGTGGTGTCGATAAACTCGCTTATGAAACGATGACTGTACCTGAACCTAAAGCAGATGAAGTTCTGGTGAAAGTTCATGCCTTTGGTATTAACCGTCCAGATATCCTGCAGCGTCAAGGCTTATATCCGATGCCGAAAGGGGTAACGCCAGTTCCTGGCCTGGAAGTGGCAGGTGAGGTGGTTGCGATTGGTAGTGATGTAAGTCAGTTTAAAGTTGGTGATCAAGTCTGTGGTTTGACCAATGGTGGCGGTTATGCTGAATATTGCGTCATACCTGAAAGCCAGACCTTGAATATTCCTGAAGGCGTAAGTTTTGTACAGGCAGCGGCCATTCCTGAAACTTTCTTTACTGTATGGGCGAACGTGTTCCAGATGGGTAAGGCCAAAGCAGGGGAAACTGTACTGGTACATGGTGGAACGAGCGGGATTGGTACGACTGCTTTAATGTTGTGTAAATCACTCGGAATCAAAACTTTTGCAACTGTCGGTTCAGATGAAAAAGTTGCGGCTATTTCTGATTTAACCACGGCTATTAATTATAAAACTCAGGACTTTGAGCAAGTTATTAATGAAGCCAATGACAATGGTGGTGTCGATGTTATTTTAGATATGGTCGGTGCACCATATTTAGAGCGTAATTTGAATTTGTTGCGCCGTGATGGACGTCTGGTCTATATCGCTTTCTTGGGTGGTGCCAAGGCCAAAGAAGTCAAACTGGGTCAAATCATGATGAAACGTCTGACCATTACCGGTTCGACCATGCGTGCACGCAGCACGGCTGAAAAAGCGGAAATTGCACAAGGTCTGAAAGAGCAGATTGCACCATTGTGGGCAAAAGGCGAATGTCTGCCGATGATCTATAAAACGTTTAAATTTGATCAGATTCAGGATGCCCATGCCGCAATGGATACTGGAGAGCATGTGGGTAAAGTTGTTGTTGAAATTATTTAATACGGGATAAGTGATTTAAAAAAAGCCAGTAATTTTAGTGGCTTTTTTTAATTTTAAGTAAAATATTATTACAAATAAATATATAGAATCTTGAATAAAAATTAAAAAATGTTAACTGTTCGACACAACCTGTCAATTATGACACGTAAATTGCATGTATAGATAATTCCGACCAAATGGTTAAACATTCACATGAATGTGAGAGGGAAAATAAGATGAAAATTATTTCAACAGCATATAGTTCAAGACATAGTTTAAGAGCATTACGACGTATTCATAAAATGATTATTCGCGGAACCATCAGCTGGGTAGAGTTACATAAAATGTATCGGGCGATGCTGCATCTGGAGCGTTATATAGAAAGATTAACAATACAAAATCGTCATTCAAGCAAGAAAGCATCCAGAAAATCCAAATAAGATCTTGTATTTTTAGGGTGAATAAAGGGTCAAGATCTGATGCAAAAAAATATCTTAGACTTTGTCCTAATATTATTCATTGATCGGCATTCAGTATAATCATTCAACATCTAGCGATAAATAAGTACATGAGAATGTATTAAGTGGGGATTTATGAAGCGCCCAGCTTCAACACATGAGCGTCTTGCAGAGCGTTTAGCCAGAATTTTGACCAAATTAAACGTCGGATATCAACTCCGGGCTGCAGAGCTAGCTGCAGAATTTCAGGTCAGCACCCGCACCATTGAGCGTGATTTTGATCGTCTAGGCTCTTACTTACCCTTACTTCAAGATGAACAGAAACGATATTATCTGGAACCCTCTTATTTAGGGCGGTTTAAATTGCAGGATATCCAGACTTTTGCCCAGCTTTCGGGGATCAGTGAGTTGTATCCGGCGTTGGATATGTCTTTTATGCGTGAACTGCTGGATGAGCGGGCAAATCAGGTATTTTCGGCAAAAGGCTATTATTTTGAAGATGCCAAACAGTTTGCCGAGCATTTCAAGTTGCTTGCAAGCGCAATCTATAAACGTCAGCAGGTTGAGTTGCAATATTCAGATCAATTGCGAATCATTAAGCCTTATCGCTTGATTCACCATCATGGTATCTGGTATCTGGTGGGCGTAGATCAGGACAAGTTGCGCACTTATCGCTTAAGTCAGGTGCAACAGCTCAAGCTGGTTTCTAAGGCGGAGAGCTTTGCGCATGATCCTGAAATACTGAAAATGCTGGCAGATGAAGACAGCATCTGGTTTGGGCAGCAAAAGCAGCAAGTCTTAATCAGGGTACAACCTGAAGTCACGGTCTTTTTTAAAGAGCGCCGTTTATTTCCAGAACAGCAGATCGAGCAGGAAGCCGAGACTGGAGAGTTAGTGATCAGTTGCCAGATTCGTCACGAAATGCAGTTGTTGCCTTTGGTGCGTTACTGGTTGCCCTATGTGAAAATTATTGAGCCGATTCATTTTCAGCAGAAACTGGAACAGGATTTGCAAGGATATTTACGTTCTGCTGGATGATATTGAGAAAGCAGAGCAAGAGGGCCTGATTAATGATGACACTTTAAATGGGAATTTAATTTACTTATTTTTTGACTAACTAAATTACAGACATAAAAAAACCAGCTTTCGCTGGGTTCTTTATTTGCACCATCTTTCTATAGTAGAAGAATGGTGCCCGAGGCCAGACTCGAACTGGCACGCTTTGTGGGCGGGGGATTTTAAATCCCCTGTGTCTACCGATTTCACCACTCGGGCTTTAACAAGATGGAGGCGGAGGTCGGAATCGAACCGGCGTCCACGGAGTTGCAGTCCGCTGCATGACCACTCTGCCACCCCGCCGCGTCTTGTTGATGCGTATATTAGCAAGCTCAGAAAAAAAAACAATAGTGTATTCATCTGTATGCGCATAAAAACATCATCTGGCGGAAAATATTTAAATTATTCATGTAGAATGTGCAAAATTGATTCATATCAACACTTGGGAGAAGTGCCGTGGCATTAGTTCTAGACGGTCGTGCATTGGCGAAGCAAATTGAAGCTGACTTGTTTACTCGCGTAGAAGCGCTGAAAGCAAAATCAGGTCGTACTCCAATTCTTGCGACGATTTTGGTAGGTGACGATGGTGCATCTGCAACTTATGTTCGCATGAAAGGCAATGCCTGCCGCCGTGTTGGTATGGATTCACTCAAAGTGGAACTTCCTAAAGAAACCACAACTGAAGAATTATTGGCTGAAATTGAAAAATTAAATGCAAATCCTGATGTGCACGGTATTCTGCTTCAGCACCCGGTTCCTGCGCAAATTGATGAGCGTACCTGTTTCGATGCAATCTCGCTTGAAAAAGACGTAGATGGTGTCACTTGCCTGGGCTATGGTCGTATGGCAATGGGTGAGGCAGCCTATGGTTCAGCGACGCCTGCGGGTATTATGACTATCCTGAAAGAGAACAACATTGAAATCGCTGGTAAACATGCGGTAGTTGTAGGTCGTTCTGCAATTTTGGGTAAACCAATGGCTGCGATGCTGCTAGAAGCGAATGCAACCGTAACCATTTGCCATTCACGTACTCAAGATCTTGCAAGCTTTGTTAAGCAAGCAGATATCATTGTCGGTGCGGTAGGTAAAGCAGAATTAATTCAAAAAGACTGGATCAAACAAGGTGCAGTGGTTGTTGATGCTGGTTTCCATCCACGTGATGGCGGTGGTGTTGGTGATATCCAACTTGTTGGCATTGAAGAAATTGCTTCTGCTTACACACCAGTTCCGGGTGGTGTAGGTCCAATGACGATTACCACTTTAATCCGTCAAACGGTTGAAGCTGCTGAAAAAGCTTTAGGTTAATCAAATCCTCCCTAACCCTCCTTTTTCAAAGGAGAGAACTCTGATCACTATTTTTGGATGGAGTTTCCCCCTCTTTTTTAAAGAGGGGCTAGGGGAGATTCTTCAAAGACATTAATACTAATTAAAAGAAATCTAATGAGCTGCACCTTCCGACTCCCTCAAGCCCCAGAACATCTACTAAAAGCCTTGCATGATGTGATTCCACACTGTGAGCTACATGCACAGCAATTGCCGGATACACCCATTTCCCTGTGGCTGATTCCGCCAGTATTCCCAACAGATAAGCTGGATGATGAGGTGATTCGTCGCATTTGGAATGATACACCATACTGGATCTTTTGCTGGGCCTCAGGCTTGGCGATGGCGCAGTGGCTATTGGCAGAGCCGCATCATGTTAAAGACAAAGTAGTTTTGGATTTTGGGGCGGGATCGGGCGTAGTTGCCATTGCGGCGAAAATGGCAGGTGCAAAACGTGTGATCTGCTGTGATATCGATCAAGTTAGTCTAGATGCCTGTCGTGCCAATGCAGAGCTAAATGATGTCGAGCTTGAATATCTGGATGACCTATATAAGGTAGAGAAAGTGGATATTTTATTAGCCGCAGATGTGCTCTATGATCAATGTAACCGTTTCTTCCTGGATGAGTTTTTAAAATTTGCACCTGAGGTGTGGGTTGCAGACAGTCGGGTAAAAAACTTTAGTCATCCTCAATATGAAAAACTGGATGAGCGTAGTGCGACGACCTGGCCGGATTTGGATGAATCGCCCGAATTTCGTAATGTCAGTTTCTATAAAACACGTTAAATTTAAAAAATCAAAAAGGGCACTAGGCCCTTTTTGATTGTCTTACTCTGATTAAGTAACTAAGTATCAGATATTAAGAACAGGTATAACGAATAACCCGCATGGTCGTAGGGCGGGCTTCTAAAGCTTCGCGTGCACCCGGGTTCTCGCTATTATGTAAATCAGGCGTATTGCTCAAGCTGATTTGCGTGCGGCTATTACCCAGTTGGCGGCCATAGTTTTCCTGTTCCGCAGTTGGATTGGAAATTTCATTGGTGCTTAAAATCTGGATGTTATAAGTTTTGGAATTTCCTAATACGTGTCTGCAAGCGGCTTGCAAGCGATTTTCATCCTGGCTTGGTCGTCCTGAGAGGGTGTAGCTCAAGGTTGCTGTATTGCCTGAGCGTTCCAGAATTTCATAGCCACTTTGTCCATTGAATTGATGGGGTGTGGTCTGACATGCACTCAGTACGAAACTGCTCGCAGCCATAGCCAAAATTACTGTTGTTCTTTTCATATTTATAGTTCCTGAAGTCTTGGCTTAAGTATGCCATATTTTGCTTAAACTGCTGCTCTGGTCAATTGTGATCAATTGTTTAAACAGCCAATAAAAAAGGCCGCTTACGCGACCTTTTTTAATTAAATCAGCAATTAAGCAGATTTAACCGCAGCAATAAGTTCTGCTTGACGAGTTTTTAACGCTTCCGGTAAACGCTCACCTAACTTATCGAACAATTCAGTATGGCTTTCAAGCTCTTTGATCCATTGATCTTTGTCTTGAGAAGTTACTAGGTCAAACTGTTCTTTAGTGAAGTCAGAACCAGTCCAGTTCAGCTGTTCGTAAGTAGGAACTAGGCCGATTGGTGTTTCAACAGCATCAGCACGACCTTCACAACGGTCAATGATCCACTCAAGAACACGCATGTTTTGACCGAAACCAGGCCATACGAAGTTGCCTTCAGCATCACGACGGAACCAGTTCACGTTGTAGATACCTGGAAGTTTGTTGCCAGCAGCAGCAGCTTTCGCACCCACTTGCTCACCCATTTCTAACCAGTGCGTGAAGTAATCTGCCATGTTGTAGCCCGCGAATGGAAGCATCGCGAACGGGTCACGACGAACAACACCTTGTTGACCAACAGCAGCAGCAGTTGTTTCAGAGCCCATCGTTGCAGCTTTGTAAACACCGTCAACCCAGTCAAATGCTTCTGAAATTAGAGGCACAGTGTCTGCACGGCGACCACCGAAGATGAACGCAGAAATTGGCACGCCAGCTGGATTTTCCCAGTCAGCGTCAATAGAAGGGCATTGACCAGCTGCAACTGTGAAACGAGCATTTGGATGCGCTGCTTTTTCTTCGCCAGTGTGTGGTTGACCTTTCCAGTTAGTCAGGTTGGCAGGCGCTTCTTTAGTCAGACCTTCCCACCATACTTCACCGTTGTCAGTCACAGCGACGTTTGTATAAATCACGTCTTTGTGCATGGTTGCCATACAGTTCGGGTTGGTCTTGGTGTTGGTACCAGGCGCTACACCGAAGAAGCCAGCTTCAGGGTTGATTGCATATAAGCGACCGTCTTCACCTGGTTTGATCCAAGCAATATCGTCACCTACAGTTTCAATCTTCCAGCCTTCATAGCCTGCTGGTGGAATCAACATAGCGAAGTTTGTTTTACCACATGCAGATGGGAATGCAGCTGCGATGTAGTGTTTTTCGCCTTGTGGATTGGTCACGCCAAGGATCAGCATGTGTTCAGCTAACCAGCCTTGTTGACGACCCATGAATGATGCAATACGTAATGCTAGGCATTTTTTACCCAACAATGCGTTACCGCCATAACCAGAACCATAAGACCAGATCTCACGCGTTTCTGGGTAATGCACGATGTATTTTTCTTTGTTGCAAGGCCATGCAACATCTTTTTCGCCGTTCGCAAGCGGAGCACCTACAGTGTGTACGCAAGGAACGTATTCACCGTCAGTACCAAGAACGTCATAAACAGCTTTACCCATGCGAGCCATTTTAGACATGCTTACTGCAACGTAAGGAGAGTCAGTTAACTCGATACCGATATGAGCGATATGAGAACCCAATGGACCCATTGAGAATGGAACCACATAAAGTGTACGACCTGCCATTGAACCGTCAAATAAACCGTTCAATTTTTCGCGCATGACAGCAGGTGCTTCCCAGTTGTTGGTCGCGCCAGCATCGTCTTTGTTTTCAGAACAGATGTAAGTACGATCTTCAACACGTGCTACGTCAGAAGGATCAGAATTTGCAAGATAAGAACCAGGATGAGTTTCTTGATTCAGCGCTTGCATTGTGCCGTTAGCGATCATCAAGTCGATATAACGTTGATATTCTTCTGCGCTACCG